>CALXUY010000080.1 GCA_944391805.1 uncultured Clostridia bacterium | reverse complement strand
TGCAAAGCAGATTTGCGGCGGAGCAACGCGAAGCCTTTACTTCTTTCTCTGCGCCTTCTTCTTGCAGAGAAAAAGTGGCTATGGCTTTTGTACACTTTTTATTTCAACTGCCTTTTGTCTACAACCTAGCCCCGTCACGGCTCCGCGCTGTGACGGGGATTTTTTTCTCTTTTCGGCTCGTGGATCGGAAAATGAGTGGCCTGACCGGCAATGCCGCGCATGTATTTCTTCTCTGCGGTGGATTGACAAGCCGCACAACGGATCATATTCCGGGCCGCTGTCTTTGCGGCGCGGACGACCGGTTGTGTATATTTCGGGCGCGTCGGAATCTGTAGCGGAGGTCCAAGCGGAGATTAAAAATGAGATTATCGTGTGCAAAGCCGATGTGTTTTGGCAGGTCGCAATTCTCGCGTTCGCGCCCGATGGGAAGACCGAAGCCATTTTGGTCCGGCGGCGCAACCCGCCGCCGCAGCATAGCGACGGCGGGTTTGCACAAGATTTTAAGCTGCCGGCAATTGGCCATTCAGTCAAAAAAATTCATATTACTATTGACAAAATTTATAATTTGTTATATAATATTAACTAAATTACCATTTTGGATTTGTTGTTGATATATGTCATAATATTTGTTTTAACTCATGAAATATTTTGGCAATATAGTCAAGATGCACGCGAACTGACTGTAAATATATTCCAAAAGCATTTTCTGACAACAATTTCAAAAAAAATATTTACAGGCTGTGCGCAGGCGGCCCGGGTTTTTATCCCCCGGTGCGCGGCGCGGGGCAGAAAGGAAAGGATTTTTCGATCATTATGAAGTCACTCAAACGCATGTTGCCTGCCTTGCTTCTCCTGCTCTTGGTGATGCTGCTGACGCTGGCTCTCGGCTCCTGCACCACCGGGACGACCGGAACAGAGGAGGGAACCGATACCGGCACCGGCTCTTCCGATGCCACCTACACGGTGCGTCTGCTCAACCCGGACGGGAGTGAGGTGTACAAAACCGAGGGGACCAGCGGCACGGCCGTGGTTTACCTTCCCGAGCGCACCGGCTATAAATTTGACGGCTATTTTTCGGATGCCGCGCTGACCGCTCCGGCGCAGTTTTCGGGTCTTATCGGGAACGCCGACCAGGATCTCTACATCAAATGGGCGCCCATTCAGTACACCATCCGCTTTGACGGCGGACGGGGAGTGGGGGAAATGGACGAGCTGACCGTCACCTATGATGAAAAGGTCACGCTCCCGGCCAACACCTTTGTGCTGCGCGGAGAGACCTTTGAGGAGTGGCAGATGGTTGGCGAGAACGGCAGCGTTTATTCCTACGTGGATGGTGGTCGTGTGAGCAACCTCACCGCCGAAGATGGGGCCACTGTGGTTCTGACCGCCGTGTTTGACAACTACGATTCGGCAAACTTCACGGTCGAAAACGGCGTGGTGCTGGCCTACAATGGGAGCTCCACCAGTGTTCGCCTGCCTCAAACAGCAACCAAGGTTTCGGCCGATGTATTCAAAAACTGTGCGGTGGCAGGGCAAATCACCAAGCTGGAAATTCCCTCCTGCTATACCGAAATCGAGCAGGGCGCTCTGGCGCCTCTGACCGCACTTGCCGAGGTGCGCCTGCCCTTTATCGGCGGGTCAGCGGATGAAAACAACTTCTTTGCTTATCTGTTCGGGGCCGACCACTACGAGGATAACCATTTCTCGTTCGAGGCCGAGATCTATCTCAACTCTCTGGTCGAGAGCAACGCCGATTACAGCAGCCTGCTGGTTCCCACCACTCTGAAAAAGGTGGTCGTCACCAATCCGCTCAATGTGATTGCAGAGGGAGCCTTCTACCATGTGTATTCACTCGAGAAGGTGGTGCTGCTGAATTGCGACGATCTCTATGAAATCGGCGCTTCGGCCTTTGAGGGCTGCATCAATCTGGGCTATGACAGCGAGATGGGCATTGCCAACCCGCTGAATTTCCTCGGCGGTGTGGAGACAATCGGGGACAGAGCCTTCAGCGCTTACATCTCCGAGCCGAACAGCGAGGGTAGCTCCTACATCTTCACCCGTCTGTTCCAGATTTCCCCGCTCGACAGCATTCAGACCATCGGGAGCCAGGCGTTTTACGGCTGTGTGTATCTGTTGGAGCTGCAATTCGGCGATGCGCTGGAGAGCATCGGTGAGGAGGCCTTCCTGAACTGCGTCAGCCTGACCAAGCTGAACCTTCCGGATTCGCTCACGACGATTGGCGACTATGCCTTTATGAGCTGCTCGGGAATGACCGAGCTGACACTGGGCAGCGGCGTCAGCTCCATCGGCAGCTTTGCTTTCGCCGACTGTACCGGTCTCGCGCAGGTTACCGTGCGGGGCAGCCTGCCGGCAAGAATTGCGCAGATTCCGTTCAGCAACGGCCTGGAGCCGAACTATGACGTAAACGGCAGCATCACCGGCTACAATCCTCTGTTTACCGACCTGACTCTGTTTGTCGGGGAGGAAGTCCTGGAGACCTACCGCAGCCAGTGGGTGTCGTATGCCGATCTGCTCGACACCAAAAAGCAGAGCACGGTTTACTACTGGGGCGCCAATGCGGACGGCAGTTTTGCCACCCGCTTTGAGCTGCAGGGCGGAAACATTGCCTATGTGACGGACACCGATCTGGAGTTTCTGAACATGATCGATATGTTCAGCGACCTGTACAACACCTTCCGTGCGGATATTGAGAACAACAGATACACGATGACCTTTGAGGAGGTTGAAATTCCGGAGGAGCTCAAGCGCGGGGATGAGCGCTTCTTCCGCATCTCCAATCCGCAGATTGTGGATGCGCTGAACGAGCCGACCGATTTTCTGGTCCGCATCCGCCCCGAGCGCTATGAGAAGGATGGCTCGGTTTACTATGTGCCAACGCTCGAGTGGGTGGATTCCTTCTTCGGTACGGTCGGCGATCCCGACAGCAGCCTCTATATGATTCAGCGCGACGAGTGGGGGCATTACATTTTCTATACCCGCCCGGATCTGAACTCCGAATTTGTCGAGACGATGCCCGAGGGTGCGGTGTACGGCGAATATCAGATTCACTACATTCTCGCGTATGTGGAAAAAATGGTCAGCATGAGCTGGTATGACGAAAAGGGCAACCTGCTGTCCACCGACAAATACCTGCTCTGCGGGGACGATCTCTATCCCAGTCAGGGAGAGGACGCGCTGGAAGTCTGCTTTACCGACTATCCGTTCCAGATTCTGCTGGACGGCAAGGGCAATGCGCTGATGTCGTTGTATGAGAACGGCTCCTTCAATGATTACATCGGTAAATACACAGTTGGGGCAGGGCAAACCTACGGTGACGATACCCTCACCATCACGCTCTCGGGGCTGAACGGTCATGCCGGGCTTTACAACGGCAGCATGACGCTGAGCGGCTTCTTTGGAGGCATCTATCACAAATGCCAGTTGAGCGCTTCCTCGGCGTCCAATTTTGTCAACCAAACGCTCTATACCTCGGCCGATCTTGAGGATTCGCGTGTGAGCTATTCGGAGGATGAAAGCGCTTACTACATCTTCTATGACTACAAGGCCGCCAGCGGAACCGGTGAGGCGCACTTTGTGGAGTATTACGACGGTTCGGTTTCCTCGCATGGCAGCTATGTCCGGGAGGAGGATGTGCTGACCATCTCGATTCCGGGCTACCGCGATGTCACCGGCTATGTGGACGATCCGCGCGGCAGCTTCCATGTCAACAGCGCCTTTGGCACCCAGACCTTCCGGGTGTACGACGATTGGGAGAACGCCACCTTCTATATGGAGGAGGACTTCATGGGAGTGGTTCTGACCTACTATATTGTACGCATGGACGGCTACGGCAACGCTCTGTTCTACGACGGGCATGACGACGGCTACGACAATTGGTACATCGGGACCTACTACAACACGCATGAGTCCATCGGTGAGGACGAAAACGGTCTGATCGAGATTTACTATTTTGAGGGCGTGGAGTGCGACGAGAACGGAAATATCATCAAAAACGGAAAAACCTTCCGCACCTATTATGTTCCCGACACCATCGTCTATGAGGACGAGGACGAGGACGGCAACTTCTTCTACTCCGGCGCGCTGCTCTCGGTTTCGTCCTCTACCGAATCGCAGCAGCTCACAGCCTACGACGAACGCGGCCTGAAGTTTGCCGATCTCACGGTCAGCCCGTTCGGCGTTGTGACCATGACCATCTATGACACCGTATTTGAAAACGGCGAGCTGGTGAGCACGGTCAATCAGGAGCTGACCGACAGTGTGGTGACAGTGGCCTACCAGAACGCGAACGGCGAGCTGGTGTATGTGGTGGCCTTCGACGCGGCAGGAAACTATCTCTTCCGGCTTTCCCAGAACGCGGCCGGCGACTGGGTGTACGAATATGAGGGTGAGCTTCATCCCCAGCCTGCTCCCGAACCGGATGTGATTGTGCCGGATGTGAGCACCCTCACTCCGGCTGACTGAAGCGGCGGGAGCGCAGGCCGCCCGTTGAGGCGGCACGGCGGGAGCTTTGGGAGGCTCCCCGCCTGACCGCGCACCGCGAAAGGCGCGGCTGACATTCGTTTCTATCGGCTCCGCTCACCGTGCGGCGCCTGTGTTTACGCAAGCGCAGGCAGCCCTGCGGCCGCGGCCCGTAGAATATAACTTTACGCATTTCATCAAAGAAGGAGAAAAACAATGAACAACACTGTGCGCAAGCTGTTAGCGCTGCTGATGGTTCTGGTTCTCGCGGCCGTTACTCTGATGGCCTGCGTGGACGACGCGGGTGTACCGGAAGACTCCGATACAACCGAGCCTTCCACATCCACGCCGGGATCCGATGAACCGCAGCCGACAGACATTGTGGAAATCGCCAGTGAGGCGGAGCTTTTGGATGCGGCAGCCAAAATCGCTGCCGACACCGACGGTTATGCATCCAAATACTTCCGGCTGACGGCGGACATCGCTCTGACGGCGGATTTTGCCCCGATCACCGGCTTTACCGGAACCTTTGACGGGCAGTTCCACACCATCAGCGGACTGAATATCGATTCAAATCTGGCAGGCGTCGGCCTGTTCTCCACGCTCAACGGCGCGACCGTGATGAACCTGAATCTGGTCGCCACCGGAATTGCCAACAGCGCACCGGAGGCCTCGGTGGGCATTCTGGCCGGCAGCGCCGAAAATGCAACGGTGTCTTGCGTCACTGTGAGCGGAAGCATTTCGGTCGCCGGAAACCGTGCGGTTGCCGGCGGCGTGATCGGCACTGTGACCAACAGCACATTGCTCAATGTCAAATCCACCGCTGCGCTTTCGGGCGCAGGTGAGCTGGCCGGCGGCATTGTCGGCCGGCTGAACGACAAGGGGATGCTGATCAACGCATACAGCGGGGCGGAAGTGACCGCCACTGCCTCCACCAAGGCCGCAGCCGTTGCCCGCAAGGCGGCGGACAGCGCGGTTGCCTTCGTTCTGGTGAGCGAGGGGGATGTGGTTGCCGAGGAGGAAAGCGTTGCATGGATGCCCTCCTACATCATCGCCTGCCAGGTGGGCGGCTCCGCAGCGGATATGGGCTGGAACGAGGCCGACTGGGATGTCTCGGGCGAGGAGCCTGCGATCAAAACCGAGCTGGAGAAGCCCAATGCCGCTCCGGCAGTCACCGTGGACGGCACTGCCGCCACCGTGAAGTACGGGGAGGCGCTCCCCACAAGCCTGCAGCCTGCTGCCGATGAGAACAGCACGGCCTTTGCCGGCTATCTGCTCGGGGAGGATGCCTACTATGCGGCACTTCCGGTGGTCAACGATATGGCTCTGACCTCCGATACCGTGGACTACAGCGTGCTGGCCGGCGAGTGGGTTGCCATGAGCAAGGACGGCGGAACGCTGACGGTTGCGCAGGCCGTAACCTTTGGCACCACCGATCTGACCCGCGTGTGGGCCACCGAGGAGGAAGGATTGCCGGTGCTCTACTTTGCCGACGCAGAGGGCGCCATCTATCGTCTTGCCATTCAGGTTCTGAATGATAATGAGAAAACAACCTACGGCTTTACAGCCGAGGGCGCTGCACTGCTGGCGCTCGGACCGGTGGACGGCACCGCAGCATTGTATATGCCGGTTCCCGGCACCTTCCGCGGCGCGTGGACGGTCGGTGAAAACACGGTGATTTATACCGATACCGTGGAGGCCGGCGAAACCCTCAACAGCTTTGCCTCCTTTACCGTCGGACTGAACCGCGGTACCTACAGGACCTGCCTCCAGGTCACCGACGGTGCGGTTGCGGTTGTGGCCGACGGCTGGACACTGGGTGAGGATAATGGAACGCCGGTTCTGGTCAAGGGCAGTGAAAAGGCCGCAGTGGCTGCCGATTACTATGAGGGAAGCTGGTATGACGATGCGGATAATGAGCTGGTGATTGCCGGCGGCAAAGTCGGCGATACCGCTTTGACCGTGATGAGTACCCCGAGCGGCACCGGCCTTTGGAACCCCGACACCGAGACCCTGTATGTTGCCACGATCGGCGGAATGGTTGCTGTGACCGACGAGGGAGAGGCCGCCTATGCCAACGGTGATTTTTCGGGCGACTGGATCCTGTTTGACGACGGCAAAGAGCTCGTGCTTCGGATTATCGGGGACAAGGTTTACATCAACGGCTCCGATGAGGCCGTGGATGGCACCATTTCGGTGGATGCCAATACCGGTATGGTGACCTTTACCTATCAGGTGGGCGACGAGAGCTTCGTGTATGTACGCGACGGCGTAGTGCTCAAGTCTACAAACGGTAAGAGCGATTACTATTCCGGGGATGCGGTGAAGGCACTGTATGGAGACTTTATCCTCGGTTCTGTGAGCTTCAGCCTCGACGACGCGATGTTGATTACTTATGTCAACGGTGAAAAGACGAATACGCAGAATCTCACCATCCTGTACGAGAACAACGAGCTCAAGCTGGCTGCGGGCGAGCTGGTGTTTTCGCTCAGCGGCAGCCGCGTAATGCTCTCGGGCTACAGCTCGATTCGCGGCGAGGAGATCACCTCCCTGCAGCTTTTCACCGTTTCGGAGCTTTCCATGCTCTATGCGGCCTTTAACGGGGAGTGGATGGCGTCCTCGAGCGCCGGCATTAAGTATGACCGGCTGTCCATGAGCTTTGCCAACCACATCATGACAGTGGACGGCGCTGTAGTCGCCTACGAGATTACCGAGGCGAACGGCGTATACACGGTGTATGTTTCGTGTGTGTACGAAGGCTCCGCCACTCTGATTGCCATGAGACCGGACAGCAATCTGATCCGGACCTCCGGCGCGTCGCTGGGTACTCTGATGCCCAAGGGACTTTTGAACGCGGTGGGCGGCTACTACGAGTTCCTGGTCGGCACCGGTGAGGAGGGCGAGCCCGCTCCCGATCAGATCCGCTTCAATCCCTTTGGCGAGCTGACCGTTGGCGGAGTTACCTATGGCATCGGGCAGTATTTGTTCGAAACGACCGGGCAAAGCTATATTCTCAAGGTTGTGGCTCCCGGTGCGCCCGAAAATCTCAGCGTCACCTTCAACGGCGACAAGACCCTGTCCTACAACGGAAAGACCTATTACAATTATGACAGCGTGATTCCGAGCGATACCTACAACCAGATCGGTATGCCGGGCGGCTCGGCCTCCCTTGAGGTTGTCGTTGGCAGCACCGGCCGTTATGAGACCGACGAGGAGGAGGGCGAGGTGTGGGTGCCGGCGGTTTACCCGCTCTTTGGCTTCCGCTACACCGATGCGGACGGAAAGATTTACACCTCCGGCAACAGCTACAGCTGGAGCTGCGAGGATGGTATGGCTACCATTATGGTGCCTACCGCAGCCGACGACGGCAGCATGCTGGTGCTCACCATCACCATGCCTGAGGGCAACGATTTCTCGCAGCTCTCGCTCAGAGCCGGCAATGCCGAGGCGATCACCCTGTTCAGCGGCAACTCCATCGAGTCCTTTGTGGGCAACTTCAAAAATCAGGAGCACAGCTTCTCGATTGACGAGCATGGCGTGATGACCGTGGACGGCGTGAGCGTACCCTATACGTTTGAGCGCGACGGCTCGGTGGACCGCTTCACCGTGGACGGCAAGACCTATGTGATCGACCGCAATGTGCCCGAGATTGCCAAGTGCGGCGACGAGATCTTCTACGATGCGAGATATGCGCAGCTGGCCGGCATTGAGCTGACCGCCGTGCGTCGCTACACTACGGAGGCCGAAGAGGCCTACAAGATGCTTCTCACCGAGGAAGGCTGGTTCTTCAACGGCGAAAAGATCGTATGGTCGGCCTATGAGTACAATGACGACATTATGCGCTTTACCGTGACCGAGCTGATCGAGGGCGTTGAGGTACCGGTCGAGTGGAAGCTGGAAACCAGCGGAGGCTCGCTCCAAAACTTCGGCCTTTGCTTCTACCCGAACAAGAGCGATCCGGTTGTCGACTGGGATCAGAGATGGTTCGTTCCCTCAATTCTGTTCCGGGCGGACACTTACAAGGGCGAGGCCGACGTGCTGAAGGTGCAGCAGCCCGATTACACCGAAGGCTTTGTGCCGTTCGCTTTCCTGATCAACAATCTGCAGTATGATTACAGCGATTACACCTTTGCCATGGTGGACGGCGTGTTCTGCGTCGACCTGGGCGACGGCAATGTGCTCACCTTTGCGGAGGGAGACGACGAGCTGGTCGTGACCCTGAACGGCGAAGCGCTCGAGCCCTTTACGCCTCCGTCGCTGGATGAGTTTGAGGTGGAGGAGCAGAAGATCTTCGGCGGTACGCTGACCACGCAGGTTGTTACCATCAAAGACGGTCAGATCACCTACAACCCCACCAGCAGCTGGCCAACCACTGTTGAGGTGTATGCACCCGGCGTGTGGAACGGCTATGACGTGATCTACTTCACCGCAAGCGGAACCGACTATGTGGTCATCAAAACCGAGTTTGGTCCCTTCTCGGTGGTCAGGGAGCTGCTGGATCTGTGCGGCAGCTACACGCTCAACGGCAAGAGCCTTGCGGTCGGCCTCACCTTCAGTGCCGACGGCCCGGCCGTATCGGTGGCCTGCGGCGATGCGGCGGTGAGCGAAGTCGGCTTCGGCTCGCAAAACCTGCCCTATGACAGCGAGACCTATATCACCTTTGCGGTGGACGGGGAGCGGTACTACCTCGTTCCCAATGTTCTGGATCCCGATGGCGAAAACATTGTGGCTCCGGAGGACATCTTTCATTTGAGCACGCGCATTTCTCTGAACTACAATTATGGGTATCTCTTGGCATATATCAGCAAGGATGCCGAGGGCAATGTGGCGCTGACCTACATTTTGGAGGCGGACTTTGGCGCCGTGGAGCAGGAGGTCGCGCTGGTCCCTGTGGACGGCAAGCCCAATGTGTATCGTTTCTCCTACGAGTATGAAGGCGAAACCTACACCGAGTATGTGGGTCAGGTGACCGGCACTGCGAGCGGCTACGGTATGATGACGCTGGATGCCGAGCTGGTTCCTTACATCGGCAGCTTTACGCTGGCCGACGGCAAGACGCTGGAAATCCGCATTGACGCTATCACCGAGTCTGACGGCGACGTTGTCATCGGACTGCTGGCCAACTACAACGGCACGGAGGCAGGCGAGGCCGACTGGAGCTCCTCCATGACCCTGACCTTCCAATACACCGAAAACGAGACGGAGTACACCTGCTATGTGATTCTGGATGGCGACACCGTGAGTGTCACCATGCTGGACGCCGCGCAGAACGCCTTTATCGGCAATGGCTTCAAGCTGGTTGGCGGCGGCTATTATGACGAGGTGGATGTGGCCTACGGCCCCGATGGCTTTACAGTGACCTTTAAGGATAACCCGACGACCAATGTCTATTTCAATGAGGACAATACCCGCCTCTACTTCACGCAGGACGGTGTGGAGTATTGCCTCGTGATGGTGGATGCAAGCCAGTCCACGGCCTACTATCGCGCAGCAGCGGTGACGGCTGCGCAGGCTGCATGGATCGGCCGGTGGGAGCTGGCGAACGGCAAGGTGCTGCAGATTGCGGTAAGCGCAGGCTACAGCGCATCGATTTCCGCATCGTATGACGGTTCCACTGTATCCGAGCTGATTTTCCACTCGGCGGAGCTGCTTTCCTTCAGAATCGGCGATACCTACTATGGCGTGATGCTGCAGGATGGGGTGGTCACGGTGGAGGAGAACATTCTCGACAACGAGGCCCTGGAGTTCCTGTTCCTTGGCACCTATGAGGATCGCGGAATCGTGTTCGGATATGCGGTCACGGTGGAGGACGGCAAGATTGTCGCCCGCTACACCGTTACAAAGGACGGTGAGGTGCTCAGTTACTCCATCGATCCGCAGTCCCTGGTGATCACGATCAACAACGAGGACGGCAGCAAGACCTACTACACCCGCTGCACCGGCTCGACCGTTGCGCTGGCCGAGCTGACCGAGGCCGAGGTGAACATGCTGGGCAGCTACACCATCGGGGAGAATACCGTGGTTCTGGTTCCCAATTTCACGGCCTCCTACAACAGCAGAAACGAAACCTATTCTTATACCGCCGGCTATAAGCTCACTCTGAACAGCAATGCTCCGGTGGACGTCAAGTTCAGCACCGATAACGCAGAAACGCCCAACCAGTACATTCAGTTTGAGGCCGACGGCAAGACCTACCTGTTCTTTGTCACCGAGCCGGGAGTGAGTGCGGTTCTGCACGAGCTGACCGAGGATCAGCTCGCAATGATGGGCGTCAGCATTTCGATTGACGTCACCGGGAATTATGACTACAAGTATCTCAAAACCAGCATTGTGTTTGCGGCTGACGGCGGCTTTGAGCTGGGCCTGACCTTTGACGATGCTCCGATCAGCGAGCGGACCGACAACGAGTACGGATACTCGTTTAAGGACTCCGAGGGCACCACATGGTATGTGATTACCACCGGCAGCTCGCCCTACATGGCGAGCGCGACCCAGTTTGGCTGGTACATGAAGGATCAGACCGTGGATGGGCACACCATCACGGTGGCGCCCGGTTCCTCTTCGTCCTACCCGTTTGTCGTGACCTTTGACGGCAGCGAGCTGGATGCTTACGATGTGGATTTCATCACCGGTGAGTATACCGGATTGCAGTTTGAGGTGAACGGCGTGACCTATGTGCTCGCACGCGATACCACCGACGGCGACAAGCTGGTGCTCAATGTGCTCGATGAGAGCATGGCTTCAGCCCTGTCGTTCAGCAAGTACATCACAATTACGCTTTCGGACGGAACCAAATACAGCGGCACGCTGAAGGCGGTTGTGGCGATCGATGCCGAAGGGAATCTTTCGATCGGTTGGGATTTCGGCAGCAATCCTGCGCCCAGCTCGGTGGAATTCCTTGCCGGAAAGGACGGCATCAATGCCGACGTGATGAAGGTGACGATTGAGGGAGAGGTCGTGTATGGCCTGATGCACCCGTGGAGTGTCGGTGCCTCCAGCTATGATCTGGTATGGGTGACCGAAGCGCAGTTCGCGCTGATGGGCACATGGACGGTTAACGACACCACGCTGATCATCGGCCTGAACGCTCCTGCTTATACTGCCTATATGATGGTGACCTACAATGAGCAGAGCGTGACCTCGAGCAGCACGGCGGATGTGAACAAAGGCAGCCCCTGCTTCAAGACCGTGGAGATGGACGGTGTAAGCACCGTGGTGTGCGAATTTACCATTGACGGAACCACCTACCACGCATATCTGGTAGACGAAACCATGACAGTAACGGAAGCGGCCGCCTGAGGCACTTCCCGCAAGAACAGACCCGCGCGCGCCCGCGGACGGCCCCCCTTTTTGGGGGAGCCGCCTGCCGGCGCGGTACGGCGTTTTATCGCCCTGATGGGGATTCCCCCGGAAAGGACTGTTTATGAAGCTGCGAAAGAAACCGGAAGCCGAGGCGGCCGAGCAGGCCGTCCGGAAGAATTCTTCCTCCCCGGAGGCCATCGACGACGGGCGCACCATCGCCCCGATGGACGCCGAGTGGATGCCCTGGAATGCGGGCGCCGGAGGGACAGGCAGGCATTCCCGCGCCGGGCGGAAGCGGAAAGACCGCTCCGACGGCGTTACTCTGACTCCTTCGGAAAAGCGGGCCGTGGTGCGCGGCGCTTTTCTCGCTCATCTCCCTGTGATTGTCGGTATGGCAGTCATGGGCGCACTGCTGTATCTGCTGGCAAGGCTGTGGCTGATGCCCGGCTGAGCCGTGCCTGACTTTGAATATAATCGGTTACAAATGCAGATGAACATGGTACCGGCACGGATTGCTGCTTTTGGATGCGCGCGGTGTTTGGACACGCATGTCGGGAAAGGCTCATCTGTTGGACAACACCGTTCGTTTGGTCTGTAGTCTGTGACGGGGATCTGCCCGTCGGAAAGGTTCTATCATTACATGAAAGCAAAGCATTGGCTGTACCTCTTTTCCCTGGTTCTGCTGCTGGCGGCGCTCGCCGGGTGCCAGACCGACCCCACGCTCGAGGAGCGGGGCTATACCATCGCTGTCACCTACGATTACAACGGCGGCATTGCGGACAGTGAAGCGAAGCGGGTGCTCTATTACAAGCCGGATCAACCTCTGCTGGCTCCCGGCGACAGTGTGGAGTTCAAGGAGCCCACGCTCGATCGCTTCCACTCCCTCGAGGGCTGGTATCTCGCACTGACCGACGCAGAGGGCAACCTGCTGCGCGGCGAGGATGGCAGCATTCTCACCTCCGACACGCCGTTTGTTTGGGAAGGGGCGAGGGCGACCGAGTCCTGCACGCTGGTGGCCAGGTGGCGGGAAAAGCCCACGGTTGAAATTGTGGTGGATGGACAGGAGAGCATCCTCTATCCCACCGATGCGGGACACAACGTGACCGCAACCATGCTGCAAACCGTTCTGCCCACACTCGAAAACCGGACCTTCTTTGATTACTATACCGACCCTGAATGCACCGTGCGCGCGGAATTTCCGTTGCAGATGCAGGAAGGGCAGAGAATTACCCTCTACACCAAATGGCTGGAGGGGGATGTGCTGGTGGTGCGGGAGGCGAGCGACCTGAACTCGATTGTGCTCTACACCGGCAAAACCGTGTATCTCGACGCGGATATTGATTTCGGCGGCGCTGCGCTGCCGCAGATCTCGAATTTCGGGGGCAAATTCCTTGGCAACGGACACACCCTGCGCAACTTCAGCCAGACCGTGAGCCTGACCGGGCGCAACGCCTCCTATGGGCTGTTCGGCGAGCTGACCGACGGCGCTGAGATTCGGGATGTGACCTTTGAGGGCGGTACGATTACCGTGCAGGCCTCCTACTCGACGCAGTCCCTCTTCCACATCGGGTTCCTTGCCGGGAGCGTGCGGGGCAGCGTGACGCTGGACGGCGTGACCTTTGACGGCTGTACCCTCTCGCTGTCTCTGCCGGAGGGAGCTGTGAATGCGAGCGCCGAGGGGCAGCCCTACGAGGGGATTCTTGCCGGTGTAACCGCCGACGCGACGGTTGTATACCGGGGTGAAGGGACGGTGGAAATCACCGTGCCAAACCCGCAGAACGAACCCGAAGCTACAGCATGACGCCGTGCCGGAAGTCGGATTCGGAGCCGGCATTCCGGCAGGCGACTGCGATAGATTGAGACAAACAAATTCAATTCAGAAAGGAAATGAAGATTCACTATGAAACGATTCGGACGCTTCATGTGTCTGGCTCTGGCAGCCTTGATGCTGCTGGCGCTTGTCGCCTCCTGTAAAAAGAAGGAGGACGACAACACGACCTCCAGGTACGACCCTGAAAACGACGTGGTTCGCTTTGCCATTGAGGGGCAGGACGGCGTTTTCAATCCCTTTTTCTCGACCACGGCCTATGACAGCGAAATCACCGGCCTGACGCAGATCGGCATGCTTTCCACCAGCGGCAAGGACGCCGTGATCGCCTACGGCGACAACGAGGCCTGCGTCACCAAGGACTACACCGAGGTGCGGCTGGATGCAAACGGCAATCCGATTCCGGATGGCCTGAACGCTGAGGTTGCCTATACGGAATATTCGTTCCTGATTAAGAACGGCATCAAGTTCAGCGACGGCACTCCTCTGACCATCCGCGACGTGCTGTTCAACCTCTATGTCTACCTCGATCCGGTTTACACAGGCAACGCAACCATTTATTCCACTGATATTGTGGGTCTGACCGCCTACCGCACGCAGGGAGAGACCGACGACGAGTCCTCCTTCAACAACAGCTTTATCACCAAGGCGGACGAGCGTCGGCAGGCCATCAGCGACTATTGCCAGTACTTCATCCGTCAGCAGAACCCGTCGGCTCCCGGCGGCGCCGGCTATAAGCCCGCTGACGGCAGCGCGGAGCTGCAGCAGATTCTCGACGATATCGAAATCGTCAAGGAGCTGTACGCCGAGGAGCTGGATACCGATTACCAGAGCGCGATTGAGTCGCTCGAGGATACCGCCAAGGAATACACGGTTTCCACCCCGTGGCAGCTTTTCCTCTACTACGAGGGCATTGCCTCTGTGGAGACCGACACCATCACCGGCTATCCGATCAAGGATGCGGACGGCAAATACCTGATCAAGTTTGACGACTACACCGCGCTGGTTGACGCCTATGTCAACGCCAACTACACCCAGTACATGACCGACGGCAGAACCGAGGCCGAGGCCCGGGAAGAGGCGGCGAAGCAGTATGTGATTGATATTGTTTGGAAGGAATACATCGAATACAACGAGAACACGCTCAACTATTCCGGACTGCAGACCGTTCTGTTCGGCTCGGCATCTGCCTCCGAAATCATCACCCGCTTCACCGCGGAGGCCAAGAGCGACTACTTCGAGCAGATGAAGGCTGCCGGCGACCTGGCAGTCCCCAGCATTGAGGGCATTACCACCAAGCGCGTGACCTCCTTCAACGGCGTACAGCTTGACGGCGAGTACGACGTGCTGGTCATCCGCATCAACAAGGTGGACCCCAAGGCCATCTGGAACTTTGCCTTTACCGTGGCGCCGATGCACTACTACTCCAACGCCGAGCAGGTGGCGCTTTGGGACGGCGTGAAGCACTTCGGCGTGGAATACGGCTCCACCAGCTTTATGAACGATGTGGTGAAGAACTCCGACAAGCTGGGCGTTCCGGTAGGCGCCGGCGCCTACCGTGCCAGCAAGCAGGGCGGCCTGCAGGAGGGCGAGAGCTACCCCACAAAGACCGAGTTCTGCTCCAACAACATCATCTACTACGAGAGAAACAACTATTTTGAAACGGTCGGCTCCGGCCTGCACAATGCCAAAATCAAGTACATCCGCTATCAGGTGGTCAACTCCGCGCAGATGGTGGCCTCTCTGACCACCGACGCCGTTGACGTGGGCGCGCCGAGCGGCACACAGGCAAACATCGACGAGATCACCAAGGCCTCTCATCTTTCGATGAAGGAGATTGACACCAACGGCTACGGCTACGTCGGTATCAACGCCAAGATGGTGCCGGATGTCAATGTCCGCAAGGCCATCATGAGTGCAATGGACACCAGCCTTGTGCTCAACTACTACCCGGCCGGCTCCTGCACCCGCATCTTCTGGCCGATGTCCACCACCTCTTGGGCATATCCCAACGACGGTCGTGTCAACCCCTACTATCAGCTCAAAACCGCCGAGGAGATTCTGAAGGATCTGCAGGCCGCTGGTTACCGCCAGCGCTTTGACAACAGCGGCAACCTGATTGACCTTGGCAAAGAGGTCAACGGCAAATGGGAGGCGCTGGAGTACACCTTTACCATTCCGGGTACCTCCAATGACCACCCCGCAAACGTGATGTTCGAGCGCGCCGCCGAAACCCTGAACAGCATCGGCTTCAAGATCTCGGTCAAGACCGACAACTGGGCGCTCAAAAAGCTGGCAACCGGCGATCTCGAGGTGTGGGCGGCCGCATGGTCCTCCACGATTGACCCGGATATGTATCAGGTCTACCACAAGGAGTCCAACGCCGGCAGCACGCTCAACTGGGGTTATGACGCCTTCAAGGCCGATCCCGAGAAATACGTTTACGAGAACGGCATTGTCAATGATCTGAGCGATCTGATCGATGCGGCCCGCGAGACCACCGTGCGCGATGAGCGTGCTCCGCTTTATGCACAGGCGCTCAGGCTGGTGATGGATCTTGCCGTGGAAATGCCCACCTATCAGCGCAAGGACCTCACGGTTTTCAACTCCGACAAGATTGACCGCAACACCCTGACCCCCGATAACGAGCTGGGGCCCAACAACGGCTTGTTTGCCCGCATTTGGGAGATGGACTTTGTAAAATAACACCGCCAGGCTCAGGGAACCGCAGCCGTCCGCCGCGGTTCCCTTGAAGCGAGTAAAGAGGTTTCAATGTTCAAATACATACTCAAACGACTGGCCATAGCCGTTCTTGTGCTATTCGGCGTGTCGATCATCATTTATTCCCTGGTGCGGCTGATGCCCTCCGATTTCGTGGATCAGAAGTACCAGCCGCTGGTGCAGAACGGCCAGATGGATCCCGCGCGCCTGGAGGAGCTCAAGGAGCTGTACGGCCTTTCGGATACCTCCTTTCGGGGAATGGTCAACGGCTACCTCAAGTGGGCCGGGAACGCGCTGCGGGGCGATCTCGGTTATTCCTTCAAATATGAAAGCCCGGTCGGAGAGGTGATTTTCCGCAACATGGGAATCTCCTTTATCATCGCGTTTGTTTCGCTGATTCTCGAATACCTCATCGCCATTCCGCTCGGCATCCGGGCGGCCACCAACCAGTACGGCGTGGTGGACTATTCGGCAACCGTACTCTCAATGATCGGCATCTCTCTTCCCTCCTTCTTTCTCGGAGCGCTGTTCATCCGCTTCTTTTCGGTGGGGCTCGGGTGGTTTGAGCCGAACGGGCTGATGAGCTCGGATATTCCGAACAATGCCAGCCAATGGACCATTCTGCTCAACATCGCGTGGCACCTGGTGCTGCCGATGGCGGTGCTGGTGATTTTGAGCATCGGCGGACTGATGCGCTATACCCGCACCAATACCCTTGAGGTGCTCAATGCGGACTATATCCGCACCGCGCGCGCCAAGGGGGTCAGCGAGCACACCGTAGTCTATAAGCACGCGTTCCGCAATACCATGATCCCGCTGGTCACGATGTTTGCCGGGGCCTTGCCCGGGCTGTTCGGCGGCGCCATGATCACCGAGGAGGTGTTTGCCATTCCAGGCATCGGCCGCATGGCCTATCAGGCGCTGCAGGAGGGGGACGTGCCCTTTATCATGGGCTACAATATGTTCCTTGCCATTCTCACAGTCATCGGAACCCTGCTCTCCGACATCATGTACGCGGTGGTTGACCCGCGGGTCAAGCTGACAAAATAAGCGCGGGAAAGGAAGGCATACAATGAATCAGGAACCAAAAAACACTGCATTGCCGGAAGCTCCCGGGCAGATTGAACAAAACCCCGAGGAAGCGGCCATCCGCGCCAACGAGGAGGCCGAGCTGCGCGCGGAGGAAGCGGCCGCTCTGGCCGCCCAGGAGCCGGTTTCACTGGCCGACAGTGTGCGTGTGCTCTCGCCGGGGCAAATGGTGGCCAAGCGCTTCTTCCGCTCCAAGCTCTCCATGGTGGGGCTGGTCACGCTGCTGGTGCTGTTTGTGTTTTCGTTTATCGGGCCGCTGTTCGGCTTTCTGCCCTTTATCTGGGGGGAGACCGAAATGGATACCAGCCCGGGCAAAATTGTCATCACCGAAAAGCCGATCTCCTATACCGATCCGGTGACCGGAGAGAACTACACCGCCTATTCGGTGTCCGAGCAGCAGCTATCGGTCAACATCAAGGGCGCGCCGAGCAGCACGCATTTGCTCGGCACTGACGATATGACCTATGACGTGTTCTCCCGACTGATGTACGGGGGCAGGGTGTCGCTGACCATCGGGTTTGTGGTGGTGATTCTGGAAACCCTGCTCGGCGTGATTCTCGGAGGTCTGGCCGGCTACTTTGGCAAATGGGTAGACCAGCTGGTGATGCGTGTGGTGGACATCTTCTACTGCATCCCTACACTTCCGCTGATGCTGATCATCAGCTTCATGCTGGACAGCATCGGCATTGAGGACAGAGCCAAGCTGTTTGTGATGATGGCGCTGCTGACCCTGCTGGGCTGGGCTGGCACGGCCCGTCTGGTGCGCGGGCAGATTCTCTACCTGCGCGAGCAGGAATATATGCTGGCCGCCGAGGCCAACGGTCTGCCGGTCTGGCGCAAAATATTCAACCATCTGCTCCCCAATGTCATCCCGCAGCTGATTGTCACCATGACGCTGGGGCTGGGAAGCATCATTCTGACCGAGGCGACGCTGGGCTACCTCGGCCTTGGCCTGCCGGCCAAATACGCCACGTGGGGCAACATGATCAACGTGGTATCCGGACAGAACGGTCTGGAGTACCTCAAGGATTACCCCAACCTCTGGGTTCCGCCCGGCATCTGCATCATCCTCGCGGTGCTGGCCTTCAACTTCATCGGTGACGGCCTGAGAGACGCCTTTGACCCGAAATCCAAGCGCTGAGAGGGGAGGACGACCAATGGAAGAAGAAAAAAAGCAAACAGGCGCATCAACCGAGGAGTTCCGGTATACGGGGAGTGCCCTCTCCTGGAATCCGCACGGCAAGCGTCCGAGGGGAAAGGGAGCGCCCAAGCCGGGTAAGCCCAAAAAGCAGGATTCCGGGCACTATATCAGCACCAAGGAGTCCAACCGCATCAGCCGCGAGAACCAGCGCATCACCCGTGCGCTCGAAAAGAAGAAGCGGAGGCGCATTCCCGAAAGCGAATATCTGACCAAAATGCGCAACCCGCACAACGTGGTGGAGTTTGACAATCTGCACACCTATTTTTATACCGACACCGGTGTGGTGAAGGCGGTCAACGGCGTGACCTTTGACGTGCCCGAAAAATCGATTGTCGGCATTGTCGGGGAATCGGGCTGCGGCAAGAGCATTACCTCGATGTCGCTGATGCAGCTTGTGCAGGCCCCGCAGGGGCAGATTGTGGAGGGCTCGATCCGCTTCCGCTCGGAAAAGCAGATTCCGGACGGCAGCGAGCCGATGACGAAAATCGTGGTGGACGAAAACGGCAAGGAACGGCGCGTACCGGTGCGGGACAAGAACGGTCGGGTGCGGATGCGCCCGAAATACCGCTATGAGCCGCGGACCGTGGACATTGCCAAAATGCCGCTCTCCGAGATGCGCAAGATCCGGGGACGGGAGATTTCGATGATCTTCCAGGAGCCGATGACCAGCCTCAACCCGGTGTTTACCATCGGCAATCAGCTCGACGAGGTGACGCTTCTGCACGTACCGGGCGCCACCAAGGAGGACGCGAAGCGGCGGAGCCTGGAGATGCTGAACATGGTGGGCATTGCGATGCCCGAGCGCATCTACAGCTCCTATCCGCACGAGCTCTCGGGCGGTATGCGGCAGCGCGTGATGATTGCGATTGCAATTGCCTGCAACCCCAAGCTCATCATTGCCGACGAGCCGACCACCGCTCTGGACGTGACGATTCAGGCGCAGATTCTCAATCTGCTGCGCGACCTGCGGCAGAAGCTCAACAGCAGCATTATGCTGATCACGCACGACCTCGGTGTGATTGCCGAGATGGCCGACTATGTGGTGGTGATGTACGCCGGAAGGATTGTGGAGAAGGGAACCGTGCATGAGATCTTCAAAAATCCCAAGCACCCGTACACGATCGGCCTGCAGAAATCCAAGCCGATGGTCAGCGGAAAGGTGGACCGGCTGTTCAGCATTCCCGGGCAGGTGCCCAATCCCATCAACATGCCGGATTACTGCTATTTCCGGGATCGCTGCGACCGCTGTATCGACCGCTGCGCCGGGCCGTATCCCGAGATGGCGCAGATCTCCAATACCCACTATGTGGCCTGCCATCGCTGCAACTGGAAGGAGGTGCCGCCGCTGTGAAGCACAAACGGGAACAGACCAGCGGGGAATACCTGCTCGAGGTGGAGCACCTCAAAAAATACTTTCCGATCAACGTCAACATGTTCGGCAGAGCCTCGGCCTATGTCAAAGCTGTAGACGATGTTTCGTTCCGGGTCAAGTCTGGCACCACGGTGGGCATTGTGGGGGAGTCGGGCTGCGGAAAGAGCACAATGGGGCGCACGATTCTGCGCCTGTACGACCCGACGGCCGGCCGGGTGCTGTTCGACGGCATTGACCTCGCCCGGCTGCGCCGGGGCGCGCTGCGTCCCCTGCGCCGGGACATTCAGATGATTTTTCAGGACCCCTATTCCTCGCTGCCCCCCCGGATGCCGGTGGGGGAGATCATCGGGGAGGCCGTAAAGGTGCATCATATTGTGCCCCGGAGCGAGCTGCGGGACTATGTGCTGGAAGTGATGAAGGAGTGCGGCCTGCCCGGGCACTACTACGAGAGATACCCGCACGAGTTTTCGGGCGGACAGCGGCAGCGCATCTGCATTGCGCGCACGCTGGCACTCAAGCCGCGGCTGGTCATCTGCGACGAGCCGGTCAGCGCACTGGACGTTTCGATTCAGGCGCAGATCATCAATCTGCTCGAGGATCTGCAGGAAAAGCAGTCGCTCACCTACATTTTCATTTCGCACGATCTGTCGGTTGTCCGGCACATTTCGGACGAGGTTGGCGTCATGTATCTCGGTTCGCTGGTGGAGTATTCCCCGGCAGAGGACCTGTTCGAGGCGCCGCTCCACCCCTATACCCGCGCGCTGCTTGGCGCGGTTCCGGTTCCGGACCCCGATGCGCGTCGGGAGCACCCGGCGCTCACCGGCGATATTCCGTCTCCGGCCAACCCGCCCTCGGGCTGCAAATTCCATACCCGCTGTGAACACTGTATGGAGGTTTGCCGCAAAAAGGCGCCGGAATACCGCGAGGTCCGGCCCGGCCATTTTGTGGCCTGCCACCTGTGTGGGGAAAGCCATACCAAACAATAGAGGTATTGTATGAAACTGAAAACAAACATAACCAAACGGATCTTCTCCATGCTTCTGATCGTGGGGATGCTGTTCTCCTCCTCCGCGTTTGCCCTGACGGTTGGCGCGGTGAGCGGAACGCTTGATAACCTGCTTTCCAATCCGCGTCTGGAGGACGTGACCGGCCTTTATGACGGCGACAACCTCCGCGAGGACGTGTTTGGAGACGGGGTTCAGAAAAACCAATTTGACCCGGAGGACGAATACTGGGTGCTGGTGTATTTTGACGGCGACAGCATTGCGGATGTGTATGCCGAAACCAACACCAACCTCGATCTGACCGAATATGCGGTTGGTGCCGAGGCGGAAGCCCTGCGCGCCGGCCTGGAGGAGAAGCACAATGCCTTCCTTGGCGCGCTGGACGGCAAGGGCATTGGCTACACCTTCAAGTACTCCTACTCGCTGCTCTCGGATGCCGTGGCCATCAAGGTCAAGTACAAGGACGTGGATGCCCTGCGTGAGATGGAGGGCGTGCAGAGCGTGGTGCTCAGCGAGCGCTATCTCGAGCCGCAGGCGGTCACTGTGAACGATGCGAACGTCTGGGGCACCGGCATTTACAAGACCGACGGCATCGGCTATGACGGCAACGGGCTTCTGATTGCGGTGCTGGACTCCGGCCTTGACAGCAGCCACGCCGCCTTCCAGACCATGCCCGAGGTGCGCGAGGGTGTGGATTACCTGACTCAATCCGATGTGGCGGACCGTGTGTTCAACGGCACGTCGGGCGGCATCGGCTCTTTGGGGCTGACCGTGGGCGCCTCTGATGTGTACTACAATGCCAAAATTCCCTTCGCTTTCGACTATGCCGACAAGGACGCGGAGGTATTCCCGTCCTACTCCCCGCACGGCATGCACGTGGCGGGCATCATTGCCGGCAACCTCGGCGAGGATGCCGACGAGCCGATCACGGACGGGGACGGCAACCCGATTCTCGGAGCCGATGGCCAGCCTTTGACCTTCAGCGGTGTGGCGCCCCAGGCGCAGCTCGCCATCTGTAAGGTGTTTACCGACCGCGAGAACAGCGAATCACTGGGCGGAGCGGAAACCGTTGATATTCTCGCCGCGCTGGAGGACTGCGTCAAGCTGGGCGTGGACGTGATCAACATGAGCCTTGGCTCGGCCTGCGGCTTCTCGGATAAGGACGACGAGCACATGACCGAGGTTTATGAGAGCATCCGCGCCGCGGGCATCAGCCTTGTGGTGGCGGCCAGCAATGATTTCTCCTCTGCCTACGGCAGCAAGAGCGGTACCAACCTGACCTCCAACCCGGATTCGGCCACGGTCGGTTCCCCCTCCACCTACCCGGAGGCGCTGTCGGTTGCCAGCATCAGCGGGCAGAAGTCGCCCTACCTCATCGGCAACAAGGGCACCGGCGCCGAGTCCTTCATCTTTTTCACCGAGGCCTCGGACGGCAACGGCAACGAGAAGGAATTCGTCAAGGAAATGCTTGCCGCGAAAGGGAAAAATGAAAACGACGAGCTGACGATCGAATATGTGCAGGTCGGCCTGTACGGTCGCATTGCCGGTTACAACGGCATCGATGTAAACGGCAAAATCGCGCTGATTCAGCGGGGCGGCGACGTGACCTTTGAGGAAAAGGTGAACATTGCCAAAAAGCAGGGCGCCGTCGGCTGCATCATTTACAATAACGTCGGCGGCACCATCCGGATGTCCATTGGGAGCGCCGACTCCATCCCCACCTGCTCGATTACGATGGATGCTTCGGCCAGCCTGCTGAACAACATCGACCCGGTGACCAAATCCGGCACCATCACCATTTCCAAAGCCCAGGTGGGCGGGCCGTTTATGTCGGACTTCAGCTCGTGGGGCCCGACGCCCTCGCTGCACCTCAAGCCGGAGATCACCGCGCACGGCGGGGAGATCACCTCCTGCGTCACCGGCGGCTGGGATGAGTATTCGGGAACCAGTATGGCCGCGCCGAACATGTCGGGTGCCATGGCGCTGGTGCTGCAGTATCTCTCCGAGCAGTTCCCCGAGATGAGCAAGAACGACCGCCTCACAATGGCAAACCGGCTGGTGATGAGCGCAACCGTGATCGCCTACGATGAGTTCGGCACGCCCTATTCCCCGCGCAAGCAGGGGGCGGGACTGGCCACCATCAAAAATGCCATCAACACCCGGGTCTACATCAAGGTGGACGGCATCGACAAAACCAAGCTCGAGCTGGGCGACGACAAAGAGAAAACCGGCGAATATCTGCTGGAGTTTGACTTGGTCAACTTCGGCGATGTCGCCAAGACCTACAACCTTGGTACCCTGACCATGACCGAGACCGTTTCCTCGGACGGCCGCACGGTTGCCGAACACGCATACATGCTGGACGAGATGTGCAGCATTGTATTCACGGTCGGCGGACAGCCCTCGGACAGAACCGTGACGGTCGGGGCAGGCGAGACCCTGCGCGTGAGCGTGAAGATCACGCTGAACGACGCGGCCCGCAAGTATCTCGATGACAATTTTGTCAACGGTATGTTTGTGGAGGGGTTTGTGACCCTGACCGACACCGCTGAGAGCGAGGGCATCAATCTCTCCATCCCGTGGCTCGGCTTCTATGGCGACTGGCATGCCGCCCCGATGTTCGACCTTTCGACCTACGACATCGCGGATGCCATGCAGGACGATTCGATCCCCGATGAGCAGAAGCCGCAGGAATCGGTGTTTGCCACCGTGCCGCTTGGTTCCTACTACAACGGCCAGTACATCATTCCGCTGGGAACCTATCTCTATACCATTCCCGAGAGCATGAACAAGGAGATGTACGCCGACAAGGATAAAATCGCCATTTCGATGTACGACGCGGTCAATCACCGCACCGTGTTTGAGCTGTACGCGGTGTATGCCGGCCTGCTGCGCGGCGCCAAGACCATGGACGTTCGCATCACCGACGCGGTCACCGGCGAGGTGCTCTACGAGGAGGTAAAGGTCAACGTCCGCAAATCCTTCTCGGGCGGCTCGACGACAGCCTCGGCATCCCTGATTGAGCTGGAGATCAACCCGGCCGAGCTGGGGCTTGCCAACAACCGCCAGTACTACTTTGAGATGGTGGGCCAGATGGAAGCGGTGCTCGACGGAGAGCTGCCTGCTGTCCGTCCTGAAGACTCCTTCTCCTTCCCGTTCTACATCGACAACGAGGCTCCCGAAATTGTGGACTACCGCGTGCGCTTTGACGCATACAAGGATAACAACGAGACCAAGTATCGGGTTTATCTCGATGTGGATGTGTATGACAACCAGTACGCGCAGTCGCTCGGGCTGTGCTATCTCAACACCGAGGAGAACGCACTCGAGCTGCTGACCGGCGACATGCTGCCGATTGAGAGCACCAAAGGCGGCATTACCACGGTTTCTGTCGACATCACCGACTACTACTACAGCGATACCGACATCTATCTGCAGGTGGACGACTATGCGCTCAACACCCGCTCCTATCGCCTTTCGGACTACAAGACGTTGGCCGAATCGGTCAACTATCCGGATTCGGTGTCGTTCAAGGACGGCGCCGCCGTGACGATTGACACCAATGAAGCCAAGGTCATGGAGCTGAATGTGTCTCCTGCCAACGCCGCCGCGACCAGCCTCTTCTGGACCACCTCCAACAAGCGCGTAGTGGAGGTGAAGGACGGCACCATCTTTGGCGTCGGTCCAGGCACTGCCACTGTCACGGTTTACGCAGGTCCCAACACAGCGACAGCAAACAAGGCCTCCATCAAGGTGACGGTCACAGAAAATCTGGCCGTGCAGAGCGTCAAGCTCAAATCGCTCTCGTTTGACCTGATTTACAACGGGGACAGCGAGCTGGTGGACCCCTCCAACAACACCGTGGAGGTCCATCCCAATTCCACCTTCCGCCTGAACGTCAAGGCAGACCCGTGGTATTTTACCGACCCGCTGGACATCCGCTTCAGCACCAACCAGGCGGAAGTTGCCACTGTGGATGAAAACGGCGTGGTGCACACGCTGCGCGAGGGAACCGCGTTTATCACGGCCACCCAGTATGTCAACGGCGAGGCGACCTCCTTTTCCGCGACCGTCAAGCTGTCGGTCGGCCCGGAGTTTGACGTGCGCAACGGTATTCTCTACGGCTACTACGGACTGGGCGGAAAGGTCACGATCCCGAAGCACCTCAATGTGTATTACATTTATGAGGAAGCCTTCCAGAACAACAACAACATCACCGAGCTGGAGATTTCGGCTCCCTGCAGCGAGATTCAGCTCTCGGCATTTGACCACATGACCGCACTGGAGCGGGTGATCCTTCCCGATACCGTGCAGTTTGTGGAGACCGGCGCCTTCCGCAACTGCCCCAAGCTGACGCAGGTGGATCTGCGCTCGCGGGACGTCACCTTCAACGCGCGGTGCTTTGAGGGCTGCACCTCGCTCAGGTATATCAACAACATGGTGGTGACCGACCCGGATGTCGACACGGAAACCGCAAACATGCTGGATCTGACAGAGGAGCAGTTCACCCGCACGGCCCCGCATATGGGTACGGTGAGGGACTATGCCTTCAACGGCTGCACGTCGCTCGAGGCGGTTGATCTTTCAATGGTCCGTGTGACCGGCGAGGGCCTGTTCACAGGCTGCACGTCGCTCGAGCAGGTGACGCTTTCCCGCTTCACGCCGCTCAGTGACGGGATGTTCCAGCAGTGCTCGTCGCTGCGGGAGCTGGTGTTCACCGACACCGGCAAGTTCGATTTCACCGGCGTTTCGGCGCCGTTCAGCGGGTGCAGCATCACCACACTGACCTTCCCAGCCGGGGCGGAAACCTATTATCGCGACACGAACGGTGTGTATTATACCGACGAGACCCGCACCACGCTGGTCTTTGCTCCCCAGAATCTGACCTCCTTCACGGCGCCGGATTCGCTGCGCACAATTCTGCCCAACGCATTCTCGGGCAACTACCGGCTTGCTTCGGTGGACCTCGGAAATGTCACCAGCATCGGCGACTATGCGTTTGCCGATTGCTCGGGCAGCGGATTTCACAGAGTCACGATTCCTGCCAGCGTCACCGAAATGGGCGAGGGCGTGTTCTATGGCTGCGCATATCTGGATGAGGCGAATGTGCAGGCCGATATTGCGGTTCTGCCGGCCTATACCTTTGCGCTCTGCGGCATGACAAAGGTTACGCTGAGCGATTCGATTGTGGCGCTGGGCGACTATGCCTTCCATTACACCGACTTTGCGACGCTTGACCTGACCGGAACCAGCGTCCGTGAGCTGGGCAGCTTTGTGTTCTCCAACACCTGGAAGCTGACCGATATTCGCCTGCCCGCCCTGACACAGGTCGGCTACGGTACCTTCTATCATGCGTACGACAATGTGATGGCGAGCGCCTATCCGCTGAAGAGCGTCAGCTTTGCGGAGGGCACAACCGACATCGGCACGGCAACCTTCTATGGCTCGGGCGGATTCCCGAACCTGACCACAATTGATCTGCCCGACTCGGTGCGCGACCATGTGAACAGCATTGGCGAGTACACCTTTGCTGGCTGCTCTTCCGTGCGGTATCTGAATCTCGGCTCGCTGACCCGTGTGGGCAGCGGCGCGTTCCTGAACTGCACGGCGCTCGGCTTGTCCGGCAATCCCGGCTTTACCACCGAAGCGCTGACCTATGTGGGGGCAAACGCCTTTGCAAACTGCATCGGCATCACACAAATGGATCTCTCACATGTCGTCTCCATCGGCAGCGGCGCCTTTGTCGGCACCGGCCTGACCACCGTGGACCTGAGCTCCTGTGTCAGTGTGGGAGCCTCGGCCTTCCGCGGCACGCCTCTGACGGCCATCACGGCCATGCCGGTGCTCGAGCGCATCGGAGATTATGCCTTTGCGGAAACCGGTCTTTCCGGCGTGTTCACGCTGCCGGCCTCGCTGGCTGCCGAGCGTGGCGCCGTGGGGCGCAACCCCTTCTTTGGCACCGGTATCACCGCGCTGGCAATGAGCGCCGACAACAGCGTCTATTATGTGGCGGACGGTGTGCTGTACTCTATCCTGCCGAATGGCGGCATTCAGCTTGAGGTCTGCCCGCCCGCATATTTTGCCGACACCTTCACGGTGCCGGACGGGGTGGTGCGCATTCAGGACGATGCCTTCCGCAGTGCGGGAATGATCGCATCCGTGGCCTTCCCGAACAGCGTTGAAGCCATCGGAGACAAGGCGTTCTACGGCTGCTCTGCCAAGTCCTATGTGTTCAACAGCCTGCAGGCGCCGGTGCTCGAGGCTCATCTGATCAGAAGCTCCGAGCTGGATGACGCGGTGCTTGCCAACATCTTCAGCTTTGAGAACGGGGAGGGCGAGGAGAAATACTACGCCAACTTCTCGGACTATGTGGCAAAGGTGCTCTATCCGGAGCTGACCGGCGTGGAGGACCTCGGCCTGACTCTGACCTATCCCGCCAATGCGGCCGGCTTTGACAACCGCACATGGAAGCTGTTCTTCGGCGATATCCGGACCTCGGATATTCTCGCCGAGCCGGACACCCTCGCTGCAATTGAGGCCATCGAGGCGCTGCCCACGGTGGAGGAGATTGAGGCATTGATCGGAATGGCCGACCGTGAGGAGGCAAAGGAGCTGCTGACCGCTTACCGTGCAACCGTAAGCGCCGCGCGGCTGGCCTACAACCGTGTGACCAATGCCGACCAGCTTGCCTTTATCAAGAATGCCGGGCTGCTGCCGGAGGCGGAGGCTGCGGTGCGCGCCGTGCGCAAGGCCTTCGGAGAAACCGTGAGCATCACCGAGCTGCGCATCAAAACGCCGCCCGCCAAGCTCACCTATGTGGACGGAGAGCTGTTCGACGCAACCGGTATGGTTGTGACCATTGTGTACGATGATGGCTCACAGGACGATGTTTCCAGCGGATTTGTGCTGCCGACCGAGCCTTTGTATGCCGGGCAGCAGATGGTCACCTTCTACTATGAGGGCATTGCCAAAACCATTTCGGTCACGGTCAACCGCTCCGGAAATACCACCGATCCCGGTAAAAACCCGGGCGATGATCGTCCGGAAACTCCAGACGACCCCGGCATGGAGGACGAGGAGTTTGAGGTCCCGTACCTGCTGCTCGGCATCATCGGCGGATTGGTTGTGCTCTTTGGCCTGATCGCCATCATCACCGGCGCGAGAGCGAGCGCGGCCAGGAGAGCCGCCCGCAAACGCAGACGTTTGAAATAAGGCGAAAGACAGAATTTTGACGGGGAGAAAGTCTCTTGAAAGGGGCTGTCTCCCCGCTAATCCCTCCTTTCCGCAGCACTGCCCCGGTTCTGTTTCGTGACGCTGCCGTTTGGTGAAAACCCGGCGGCTGTTTTGGTGAGAGAGAGCCGGAACCCTTCGCTTTCGGTCTACCGGTTCGTTCCGGAGCATCCGAAGCGATACAACGGACTCTAAACGGCATGCCGCCCGCTCCCATATTACGGGAGCGGGCGGCGCCAGACTATAGAGCAAAGCAGGGGCTTTCGTCAGTTTGCCGAAAGTTTTGATCAATGTGCGCAGCACGTTTCACTTTCTTCAAAGAGTTTGAGGCGGCGGAGCCGCCGGGAATTTGCTACGCAAAGTTCCCCGCGGTGGAGGGCGAGAAGCCCTTTGGTCGCAAGGCACCAGAGGTGCCGGAAATTCTGCTACGCAGAAGTTTCCCTCCGCAGAGGGCGAAATTCCTATATGGCGCTTTCTTTTTGCCAAGCTTTTTCTTTGCGCCTACATGCTCAAAGAAAAAGCGGACGAACGCTTTTGTGCAATTTTTATTTGATACGCCTTTTGTCTACAACCTGATGCCGTCCGCTCCCGTAATTATGGGAGCGGGCGGCTTTTGATGCGTCCGGATAGCGATCCCGGCTTGCGTGGAACATGCTTTGAGCGTGCGGTGATCCCGGCCGGCGAGGCGAATGGAAAGCCGAGTGCGTTGGAAAGCGATACAATCGTGCTTTCTGTTCCGCTCAAATGTACCAAAATGTGAGCGAATATGATCATCTATCAATCTTGCGCGCAGGTCTTGCAATTCCCGCCGGGTTGCGGTATAATGATGGGGCAAGCGATACAGGAAGGAGGGATTTTCATGAAACATACAAATGCGGCGGACGTGTTGTTTCACTCTCCACTGTGCCGGCACCGCACGGCAAGAGGAAGCAAATGAAGCTCCCATATCAGAACCCGATACCGGTGGCAGCGCACCGGGGAAATGCAAAATACTGCCCCGAGAACACCATGGCGTCGTTCCGTTCGGCCGCGGCGCTGTGCCCGGACATGATCGAAACCGACGTGCACATGACCCGGGACGGCGAGCTGATTCTGATGCACGACCACAGGCTGGACCGCACCACCAACGGCTCCGGACTGATCCGCGAGCATACGCTCTCCGAGCTGAAGGCATTGGATGCCGGAAGCTGGAAGGGCAGGGAATTTGCCGGCGAGCAGGTGCCGACCCTGCGGGAATTTCTCGAGTACTTCCGGGCGTATCCCGATATGCTGTTCAACATTGAGCTAAAGGACTATCCGGCCGACAGCGGGGATTTTGCCTTGGAATCCGCCCGGAAAACCATCGCCATGATGGATGCATTCGGTATCACCGAGCGCAGCGTGGTGAATAGCTGGAGCGGGGCGCTCAACGAGTGGCTTGCCGATACATACGGCTCCCGCGTGCGCATTCACGGCTATTCCCCGCAGGAGCGCATGGGGACGGGACAGCGGCGCTTTGTTTACGACTATGCCTTTTGCGTCTGCCTGTTCGGCAGCAAGCAGGCTCCGGTTGCCGAGGCAGAGCGCTTTGCCTTTTGCCAATCATACGGTGTGGAGCCTTGGGTTTATTACGCAGCCGACACACCCGAGCTGTACGACGCCGCACTTGAGCGCGGCGCGGTGCTGTTTACCTCCAATGACCCGGCATGGGCCATGCGCTATCTGCGCGAAAAGGGTCTGCATCGCTGAACACAGGTAGGACACTCGCGCGCACGGCCGCCGGGTGTGATTCGCAACCGTTTACACAGATCATGATCAAAAAGGAGAACAAAACATGGCAGTCATCACAATTGTAGGCGCGGGCATGATGGGCTCGGCTCTTGCATTTCCGGCCGCAGAGAACGGCAACGAGGTACGGCTGGTGGGGACGCATCTCGACCGCGACATCATCGATACCGCACGCAAAACCGGCCGGCACCCCAAGTTCAACCGGGATTTTCCGGCAGGCGTGGCATATTTTCAGATTGAGGAGCTGGAGCGCGCGCTGTCCGGCGCGGAGCTGGTCATCGGCGGGGTGTCGAGCTTTGGCGTGGACTGGTTCGGCGAGGAAATTCTCCCCCGCATTCCCGAGTCGGTTCCGGTGCTCAGCGTCACCAAAGGGCTGATGGATACGCCGGACGGACGCCTTCTGACCTATCCCGAGGTCTGGCAGCAGAAGCTGGACAGCATTGGCAGCAGGCTCTCCATCAACGCCATCGGAGGCCCCTGCACCAGCTATGAGCTGGTAGCGCACGACCAGACCGAGGTGGCGTTCTGCGGACGGGATATGGGAATTCTGCGCAGAATCAAGGCCATGATGGCCACCGATTATTATCATATCAGCCTTTCCACCGATGTGGTGGGCATCGAGAGCGCGGTGGCGCTCAAAAACGGCTATGCGCTGGGGATTGCGCTGACCATCGGGGTCAATCAGCGGCTGTTCGGCAAGGAGAGCGAGCTGCATTTCAACTCCCAGGCGGCGGTGTTCGGCCAGAGCGTCAAGGAGATGAGCCGGCTGCTCGATTACCAAGGGGCGGGCAGCCTGGAAAATCTGGCCGTCGGCGCCGGGGACCTCTACGTTACGGTGTACGGGGGCAGAACCCGGCTGGTCGGCATTCTGCTCGGACGCGGGATGAACATTGACGAGGCCAAGGCCGAGCTGAACGGCGTGACGCTCGAGTCGCTGGTGGTGTCGGTCCGGGTTGCCAGAGCCGTGCGGCGTGCCGCCGAGCTGGGGCGGCTGAATCCCGCGGATTTCCCGCTGCTGATGCATGTGGACGCGATTCTGACCGAAAAGCAGCCGGTGAACCTCCCGTGGGAGCAATTCACATTTGAGCACGAGCGCTGAGCGCCGCGAAGCCGGCCGCAACGGCTGAAGGGCATTTGAGGCAGTCCTGTCCGAACCGGCCGAATTGGCCCACGAAAGAGCTTCACGCCTCTGCCGGGAAAGATTTCCGCTGGGGATGGAGGTGCCGTTTTCACGGTTCTGTCAATATATCCGTCCGCGCCGTAAAAGCGGTTTTCGATGTTTATTGCGGGAGGCTGCATTACCATTTTTACTACGAAAAAGAAGCCAATGTTTGCGCATCGGCTTCTTTTCTTTTTCTGTCATTACTACGGTTGAGATGTAATGGTCATCGTGCCACGCCCATCAAGCTCTATGTCAGCAAAAGCAATGTGGATTACATCGAATATCCGGGCGACTACACCGTGAATTTTACGATTGAAAACCGCAAATATCTGGACGAGAACGGATGGGAGCTTTTCGAGGGAGATTCCCGCTGTGCTGTAGCTACGATTTCGGGCATTGAAATTTCCTCCGAGTACCGTTCCTTTGCACTGGTGATGGAGGACAACACCAACCGCAGAATCATCGCACAATCCATGATCCGCGCATATAACGCGCAGGGCGAGCAGATTCCGACTACGGTTGGCGCGTATGTGCGCTGTAAAACAGATCAGTATGAGATTCCCGAGGACTTCATCTGGGGAGATGAGCGGACCATTTCCGGCACGGATATCAATTCCCTGAAATATTTTGAATCCTGGGGCTTCGATTTTGACTATTGCGCCACCGGCGTCAATCACAGCCTCAAATTCAACAACGCCTATGTATACGGCTTTGCGCGGGGACATTTTCAGTATGCCAAGGGAACGCCGTGCGAGCTCTACCCGGAGGTCCGCGAGGCATGGCTGGCCGAGGTGGAGTCCTACCTGATGATGGGGTATGACGGCGTGGAGATCCGGCTGCAGAATCACTCCTTTATGATTTCGGATTTCGCCTATTACGGCTTCAATGAACCCATCATTGAAGAATATATCAGGAGATACGGTGAGGATCCCACCCTCTCCGAAACGGTCTCCAAGGAGACCGCCTACCGCATTGCGGTGATCCGTGGGGACAGCTTTATGGAGTTTATGAAGGAGGCCTCCGAGCTGGTGCATGCGGCCGGCAAGATCTTCGGTTTCCAGATGCGGTCGGGGATGCTGGATCCCGAAATGGACGAGGTGCTGGACACCACCTATCATGAGTGCTTTGACAACTCACAGCCCAAAATTGTCATATCGGATTGGAAGCAGGCGGTGGATCTGTGCGATACCATCACCATCAAGCAGTGCTATGCCAACGAATACAGCTCCGCGCTCAACCGCAGGCTGACCGAATACGCCTGCCAGAAGGGCATTCCCGTATGGGTGTCGGCGTATACGCAGCAGGTTACTTATGTGGATGAGGACGGCGTTCAGGTCGGGGAATGCAATCCGGCGTTCTTTGATGCGGTCGGGGCCGACCCGAATATTTACGGAATTCAGTTTTATGAATGGGATCCCAAAGGCGTCCGCTTCCTGCATGCGTTTGAAAAGATCAAGGAGGATCAGCACTACAGGCCTCGGGAGGTGAGCGATTGATGCGGAACGGCGGTGCAACCGCCCTGCAAAAGGGCAAGCGCGTTTTATGCTGTATTTTGGCGGGGGTATTATTGATGATAAGTGTGAGCTGCAAAAAAGATGAAGAAACACCGAACGCCCCTTCCTCCGGTGGGGATGCATATGGCTTGGTGATTGACATTGCCAAGGAGGCGTCCTCGACGGCGCATACCTTTGAGACGATTCAGGCCATGATGGATGGATATGCGCAGCAGGGGCTGACGCAGGTCTGGTTCCGGCCGATTCCGGATACCTATGCGGCGACGGATAGCTGCCAAGGCTCGGTGGTCTGCGACCCGTCCATTCAGACCGATCATATGCACCGGACCGTGCACGCGGTGTTTGACCCGAATCTGGCGTTCATTCAGGCAGCCAAAAAGGCGGGAATGACGGTGAATGTGTTGTACAGCCCGTATGAGGGGGGCGGCAGCGTCAGCATCCCCTCGGGGGCTTCGGCGCAGTTCAGCTTTGGCTCGGTGCGTGGAATCGGCGGGACCTCGGTGTTCTGCTCTGCGGAGGTCGGGGCGGCTTCCAATCAGCTTGTCAGCTCCCTGCAGTATGAAAATCCGTCGGTGGTGGAGAAGGGAAAGGCGGTTACCCTGGAGGTCGTCTTTGCGGCCGAGGCCTTTCAGAACCGGACTTCACAGTCCGAGGTGTCCACGCTGACGCCGGATGCGTCGGTGGAGATTCTGCCGCAGCTTTGGTACTCCTCCCGGAATACCGATTACGAGCGGGCGGAGGACGTCTCCTTTACCGTGACGCAGGAGCGGCGCGCGGTGACCGACGCTGTCGGGAATCCGCTGGGCGAGCTGGACTGCAGCGTGGTGCGCATCGATGTGTCGGATTATTCCGGTTCCACCTATTTCGCGGTGGCCTTTGAGAACGGTGACAGGCTGTATATCAGAGCATCAACGATTCCTCCATCATTGAGAACCAGCTATACGCGATCGCCGGCGCCTATAACATGGATAAGGTGAGCATGGGCATTGTGATGTTTTTCAACAAAACCCGGCATACCGATCTTTTCGGCGCGGGAGAGTACAGCGATCTGTACCAGTTGGCCCGGGACGGGGACTGGACCTTTGAGGTTTTGCAGGAGATGGTACAGGAGTCCTATTCCGAAAACGGAGACGGCGAATGGGATGAAAAGGATCAGTACGGTCTGATCGGCACAAACACCGGCACGGCTGCTCTGGTCGGCTCCGGAATCGTTTCGGTCATGAAGGATGAGAAGAACGAGTATCAGCTCACATTTTATGACGACCGTCTCACCACCGTTTACAAATCTTACCTCGATTTGTTCAAGCAGGATTATGTCAAGGTGGACGGCACCTACGACAATGAGCCGATTTTCACCTCAGGAAATTCCCTCTTTTATTCCTCGCATGTGTCAAAGCTCGCCGCCATGAACGGCGTGAGCGGCTTTGAAATCGGTGTGCTGCCGTTCCCCAAATACAATTCGGAGCAGGAAAATTACAGAACCTATGTCAACCGGTCGGAAATGCTGTTTGTACCTATGAATGCCGACCTCGATATCTCGGCAACCATCATCGAGTACCTCAACTACCTGTTCCTCAGGGACGTTGTGACCATGTATTGGGATGAGTCGCTGGCCAGCCGGTTTGCGGTGGATCCGGCGAATACCGAGATGCTGGAGCTGGCGCGGAGCTGTGTGTTTGAGGACTTCGGCCTGACCTATACCAGTATGCTGGATTACTTTTACGCCCAGGCCGGCGAAAAACTGATGTACGGCGAGGATCTTACCAGCTGGTGGGAAGGCGTGGATACCGGCGTCAATGATAAGCTGCAGGCGCTGATTGAAGACTACCGCGAGCTGGCAAGCAAAAATTACTGACCGGAGGGATGTATGAGAATCATCCGATATACCAAGGAGTATGTGTTTGACCTCTGCAGCCCGCCCACTCCGCAGTGCCATGCCGCCACCGTCCTGAAGCTGGAAAACGGGGACCTGCTGGCGGCGTGGTTCGGAGGAACCAAGGAGGGAGACCCGGATGTGAGAATCTGGGTGTCCCGCCGCCATAACGGCAGATGGGAAAAACCGTTTGTGATTGAGGACGGGCTTGCATGGACGCATTGGAATCCGGTTCTGTTCCGGAACCGGAAGGGGGAAATTTTCCTGTTCTATAAATCGGGTTCGGATCGGATCGAAACATGGAAGACATATGTGGTCCGATCCACCGACGGCGGCCGGAGCTTTTCCGCTGCAAAAGAGCTGGTGCCTGGAGATGTGGGGGGAAGGGGACCGGTCAAAAACAAACCGATTTACCTTTCGGACGGCACGCTGCTGGCTCCCGCATCCATCGAGCGCCCTGACGTATGGTATTGTATGATCGATATTTCCCATGACGACGGGTACACCTGGGAGGCCGTCCGGATTCCGATGCCGGAGGAGCCGGACGCCGACCCCCGCACCACGCTGATTCAGCCGACCCTGTGGGAGGCCCCGGCTGGTTGTGTGCATGCGCTGATGCGCACCAACCGCGGCTGGGCATACAGGAGCGACTCCACGGACGGCGGCAGAAGCTGGTGCACCGCTTACCCGACAGAGATTCCGAACAATGGCAGCGGCCTGGACCTGACGCAATTGCGGGACGGAACGCTGGCTCTGGTGAGCAATCCGGTCACCAAACACCGGTATCCGTTGACGCTTGGCTTTTCGGACAACGGCGGGCAGAGCTTCCGCCGGGTGCTGACACTGGAGGATGACGTTGGGGAATTCTCCTATCCCGCGGTCATTGCCGATGAGAATACGCTGTACATCACCTATACCTACGACCGCCGCGGCATTGCGTTCTTTGAGGTGACGCTCGATGAGGACTGATGCTCCGTGCCGGTACCGGAGCGGTTCGCGCCGTTCGGCACGGCTTGCCGGTTTTGTGTTGCGTTATGATATATCGTAAAGGGGTTAATTTGTATGTGTAATCGCCTGAAGGTTTTTTGTGAGACGATGGAAAAGCCCATCGGCGTGGACAATGCCGCGCCGCGGTTTTCCTGGCGTCCCGACACCGAGCATGTCTGCCGCCCGCAGAAGGCCTATCAAATCAGCGTATATGAAGGGGGCTGCCGCGTTTGGGAAAGCGGCGAGGTGCAGTCCGGCGCATCCACCATGGTGCCCTATCGGGGGGAGGCGCTGCGGAGCTTTACCGAATATCGGGTAGCGGTGATCAGTGTTCTCGCCGACGGCGCGGTATACCGTGGGGAGGGCAGCTTTGAGACCGGAATCCTGACGCAGTCGGAGTGGCGCGGTGATTTTCTGTGTTACCCGCGCTATGAGAAAAGACAGGCGCCGGTGTTTGTCTGGCAGTTCCGGGTCGGTCCGGATGTCAGCCGTGTGCGCGCCTATTTCTGCGGATTGGGATATGGGGAGCTTTCCGTCAACGGCTGCAAGGCGGACGACAGCGTGCTGGACCCCGCATGGACCAATTACAACCAGCGTGTACTGTGCAGGACGCTGGACGTCACCCGCCTGGTTCAAACGGGAGACAACAAGGCACGTATCCTGCTCGGAGACGGGTGGATGGCGCACAATCACCGCTATTTCCGCCCAAAGCCGCCGCTGCCGTGGTATCACGAGCCCTGCTTCCTGCTGAACATCCGCGTGACCTACCGGAACGGCGATGTGGAAATCCTGTATCCGGACGAGGAAAGCTGCAGGGCCAACACGAGCGAAATTCTGTCCCAAAATCTGTTTGACGGGGAGGAATACAGTGCAGAGCGCGCCGATGAGCTGCAGCAGCAGGAGGCAGGCGAGCTGCTGGAGGCGGACGGCTGGATTGCGCCTGCGCGAACCGAAATCGCGGGGGTTCGGCGGTCCCAGCTGATGCAGCCGATTCGGGAAACCGAGGTGATCGAGCCGGTCCGAATCGCATCGATTCAGGCCTCCACCTATGTGGTGGATATGGGGGTAAATTTTTCCGGTTATGCCCGGGTCACCGTGGCGGGCGAGAAGGGAGCCGGCATCCGGCTGCGCTACTCCGAGCTTGCCAATGCCGACGATACCGTGAACCAGGTCAATCTGAGATATGCGCAGTGCTGCGACCTCTACCATCTGCGCGGCTCCGGAACCGAGATATATTCGCCGCGTTTTACCTATCGCGGGTATCGGTATCTGGAAATCGAGCTGATCGGGCAGGTCAGGGTTCTGGATGTCAAAGGCATCCGTGTGCATTCCGCGGTGGAGAGGATCGGGGTTTTCTCCTGCGATCATCCCCTGCTCAATCGCATCTATCGGATGCTGATCAACACCGAAATCAACAATATGCATTCGGTTCCCACCGATTGCCCCCAGCGGGACGAGCGCTTGGGGTGGATGAACGACAACACGATGCGCCTGGAACAGAATTTTATGAATTTCGATTCGCAGCTGTTCTATGAGAATTGGTTTCAGGATATTCTCGACGAGCAGAAAAGGTGCAATACGGGAGCCGTTCCCGACACCTGTCCGTATTATTACGGGATGTCGCCGGCCAGGTGGAACACGTCGGTCTTTGTGATGATTCCGTATTTTTTGTACCGGTATTTCGGCGATACGCAGGTCATGGAGCGGCATTGGGACGCATTGCTGTGGTATATGGAGTATCAGAAAACCAAGCTCGGCGCGGATGGACTGATCGCCGATGATTATGTGGGAGAATGGTGCCCTCCTATGAAAAACAGCATTCTGGAGGATCGCCAGAGCGCGTTTTCAAAGGAAATCAGCAACTCGCTGCAAACCAGCTGCTTTTATTATATGGAATGCATGCTCTGCCTGAAAATGGCGGAACTGCTGGGCGATCACCGGGCGCAAAAGGATTTTGCGCTGCGGATGAAAAGCATGAAGGCTGCCATCAATCATCGCTTTTTTGACGAAGCCGCCGGGTACTACCGGCCGCTGTGCCAGGGAAATCAGATTCTGCCGCTCTATCTCGGCCTGATTCCGGAGGGGTTTGACGACCGGGTGCGGAAGCATCTGACGGCCTGTATTGCCGAGCGGGACCGGTATCACATTTCCACGGGCAGCCATACCACACGGTTTCTGTTTGCAGTGCTGAGCATGATCGGGGAGAATGACCTGGCCGTGCGGATGCTGAGCGAGACAACCTATCCGAGCTTCGGCTATATGCTGGAAAACGGCGCGACCGCTCTTTGGGAACGGTGGGAAAAAAATCTCGGATTCATGACCTCGCACGACCATCCGATGAGCGGCGGCTTCGGCGTCTGGTTTCTGCAGTATCTGGGCGGCATCGGATTGGGGCGGTATGCGGACGCGGCGCCCCTGCGGATTGCTCCGGTTGTACCGAGGCAGCTGCGGTTTGTAAACAGTCGGCGCAAATGCAGAACCGGAGAAATTGTCAGCAATTGGTACAAAACCGGAGACGAAATTCATTTTGACTTTCGGATTCCATGGAATCTGCCTGTCAGCATTGCGTTGCCCAAGCTCAGGTGTACCCGCGCCGATCTGACCATCAACGGGAAACCTGCGGTCGATGACCCGATGCTGGAGGAGACGGCTGCTGCCTTCTGCCGTGAGGTCGGCATGGGATACTGGCATATGGTGCTGCGGCCGGGCGCGGCGGCTGGCAACTGACCGTCACGCGCCAGGATATGCTTACCGACCCGACAGACGTCGGATCGGCTCTGAACGGGAGCATTTCCCGGACTGTCGTACTGCTCACTGCATTGTGAAGAATTTCAGAAAGGAGCTACCGATGAAGCGTTTATTGTCATTGTTTGTTGCACTGATTTTTTTTGCGGGCGCTGTTCCGACGGTATTTGCGGCGGAACCGTCCGACTCTGCGGAGCCGGACGCGCATCTGCTTGTGCATTACGATTTTGAGGGCGCGAGTGTGGAGGAGGCTCTGACCGACAAGGCGACGGAGGGCAGCGTGCAGGACAGCCTGTATGCGTACACGCCCGACAACAAGAATACCGACCCGAGCGGGGAGACCGTTGCGCCCACAGCGGTTGATTCCGAGGCCTTCTGGGAGAGCTTTGACGTGGACATCGAGCAGGGAACCGTGCGGAACCTGCAGGCGGGAGCCGCGCTGGAGGCGATCAGCTCGGAGGACATCCGCAGCATTTATTCCAGAGACGAAAACGACAACGTGGGAACGGCGACATGGTTCATCCGGTTCCGGGTGGACGACGTGGACATGGGGGAAACCCGATTGGTGGATATGCGTGTGAACACCAAGGGCGGGTGCATGTTTTCGATTCTGGTCAATGAGAACGGAGAGCTGCACACGAATGCTGCGAGAACGGCAAGTGCGCGGAACAACTACATCTACACGGATGGAGAGAAGGGGCGCGTGAAGGACGGGGAGTACATCAATTTTGTGCTGGTGATGGGAACCGGAACCGGCAAGGCGGGTGGAATCTCCGACTACGACACGGATATGAAGTACACGCCGTATATCTCCTATGGGAACCCGACGACGGCGGAGGAGTGGATTCCGCTGAAGGGGACGGACTATGTCTCCTTCCGTACCGACCGGCTGTCGGATGCTCCGCTCTCTCTGTTCGACCGGTATGACGGAGCCGGGGACAACAACAGCACGTTGACCATTGATGATGTGCGGCTTTACAACAAGGGCCTGACGGTGGAGGAGATGGCTTCCGTCTTTACCGACGGCAGCTTTGACACCATCCATCTGGTCGGTTCCCAGACCAAAAAAATGAGCAGACCGATTCGTATGACGTGCGGTTTGTGGCGGTTGCGGATGCGCTGGATGCCTCCCGTGTTGGATTTGAGGTGACCGCAGCATATAAACAGGGGGAGGAAGAAACCAGATCGGAGCCTTGCTCGTTTGATACCAATCTGGTATATTCCTCCATCCGGGCGGGAAGCGATACGCTCCGTGCCTCTGAATTGGGCGGAACATACGTCATTGTACTGGTTGTGGAAAACATCCCCTCCCACTATCAGGAGGTCAGCTTTGAAATCCGGCCGTATCTGCTCTATGGCGAGACCCGCGTTTACGGGCGCGCTCAGACCGTCACTTATACGGCGTCCATGCTTTCATAACAGGAGAAAGGAATTTGCAGCGACAGTGACCGGTGTATCGGCAGCGCGCGAGACGATCGCAAGCCGGTGCTTCCGGTGAGGCACCGCCCTCGGCTCTCGCAGCATTTGCAGCAGGGCTGCTGATTGCTGCAAAAAGTCGTGTCAGCGCTTTCAGATTGAAGCGATCAAATTCATATCGGCAGAAGGAGATTACAATGATGAAAAGCTATATTCATCCGGCAATAGACTTTGCAAACTTGAGCCAGAAAGATCTGATCGTGACCTCATTGATATTCCATCCGGACGAGGAGGGGGCTCCTATCAACACGGATTTTGACAGCTTGTTTTAAGGCAACACCGCACAATTCGCGGATCAAGCCAATTGACCGCACAACTTTTTGCATCTTTTCCGCCAAACTGCACAAATCTCCTACAAGCGTAGCTTGTTGAAATAAGATCCACTATTGCCTGCTGTCAAAAAATTCTTTCAGAATTGGTTTGTTTGACGAAAAATCTGACGTGCAGAGAGCCGCAGGCGGCGCACAGTCAGAATTGTGCGGTGTTGCCTTAAGGTTATTTACGGTTCGTATGTCTCAAATTCATTTTTGAGAAAATTTTTGCGCAAAAAACAAAAACCAAGGGCAGTAAATCTTTTTTGCCCTTGGTTTTTTGATTCGGCTGTGCCGATGATTCAAAATTTATTATACCACAGTCCATTTCGCTCCAAATTGATTGCACAATTTTTTGCTTTATTGCCGAAATGCTGTATGCATGCAAAAATCTCCTGCCGGAGCCCTGTTTGCATTATGTTTCACATTGCTTGCTGGCCGAAGGTTCAATTTTCACCCGCGCTGGATTCTGGTTGCCGTTTACGGATGTTCGGAGCGATGTGTGCGATCTCCTCTGGCTGTTTATACTTCCTTGCCGCCGATGCGGATGGCGGCTTTTGCACGCGGGTCGGTGCGGATAATCTCCTGCACGGCGGGAGCCGAGATGCAGCCAGAGGTCGGGTTCTTGATGCTGATGATCGGTGTGGTGACGGTGGCCTGCACGTCGGATTTTTCAAAGCTGAGATCCGCGCTTTCCATCTCACAGTCGATCAGACGCAGACCCTTGCAGTAGCACAGGGGCTGGGTGCCGATGATCTTGCAGTGATCAAAGGTCACGTTTTCACAGTACCACGCGAGGTATTCCCCCTTCACGAGGCAGTTTTTCACGGTGACGTTCTTGGCGTGCCAGAAGGCGTCCTTGGTGTCAAACGCGCAGTTTTCAAACACGGCGTTTTCGATGTACTGAAAGGAGTATTTTCCCTTCATGCGCAGATTGGTGAAGTGCAGATTGGCGGCACGCATCATAAAATATTCTCCCTCGGCCGTGCAGTCCCGCATCCGAATGTCCGAGGACGACCAGCCGAATTCCGGGGACAGAATGTCGCACCCGCTCATTTCAATATTCCGGCACTCGCGCAGCGCCTTGATACCGTGAAGCTGACTGTCCGAGATCACAATGTCCTCGGAGTACCACAACGCAGCGCGGCAGAGCGCGGTCATCTCGCAGCTCCGGATGCGCACGTTTTTGTCGTGCCAGAAGGGATAGCGGAGATTGAAATAGCAGTGCTCCGCAACAATATCCCTGCTTTCCTTAAAGGCGCTCTCTCCGTCCGCGGGACCGTCAAAGCGGCAGCCCTGTGCAACAATGTCACGGCTTTCGTAGAGGGCGCGCTCCTGATCAAAAATCTGATTTTCGATGATGGTCATTCGGTTCTCCTCATTCCTGACTGTTTTTGATTCTGTATGCGCTATATTATATCACAAAGCGCGGATTTTGTCAATTCCCCGTACCTCTGTCCATGCGGAACGGCAATGCCGAGGGCCGTCACCGGCCGGGCGGCTCGATTTTGTCCGGCTGCTCGGTGTTGCTTTTTTTCACCTGAATCAGAAAATCGTGCGGGCTGATTCCGGTCTGGTGCTTGAACGCGCGGGAGAACGAGGGGTAATCGCTGTAGCCGAGCTGAAAGGCGAGGTTTTTCAGGCTGGTCTCGCCGGCCTCCATGCGCAGCTTGGCCAGGCGGATTTTGTGCTGCAGGATGTACTGCTGGGGCAGAATGCCGGTCTGGGAGGAAAAAATCAGGCTGAAATGCTTGCGCGAAAAGCCGAGCGAATGCGCCACGTCCTCCACCGAGAGCCCGTAGGCGGTTTGCTCCCACATCCGTTTGGCCAGTGCCACATAATTGTTGTAGGCATGGTGGCGGGAGGGCTGCTGGGCTTGCGGCGCCGATTGGCGGTGATAGGACATCAGCTCATAGAACTTGCTCAGATAAAACCAATGCGGATCCTGCAGATTCGAGTGAAAATGCAGCATCTCCTCCAGAATCCGTTTCATCTGTCTTTCAAAATGATAGGAAAAGATGGGGCGCTCCTCGTCCAGTCCGAACACTGTGGGGGAAAAGGTTTCGGGATGCTTGAACATGATCCAGTAAAAGCGGAGCGGATTGTTCGGGTCCGTGCAAAGGCTGTGGCTCCGGTTGCGGAAGGCGATGGCGCAGTCCCCGCGCTTGATGTGCTTCCCGTTGAAGCTGCCCTCCCCGCCCAAGATGTAATGCACAATCATGTAAGAGGGGAAGATGCGGTTGAACAGCGCTTTTGTCGGATCGGAAACCTCATAGCCGACCGAATAGACATGCATGCTTTTCTCCTGCTCGTTGGCGTTGGTGAGAAACACAATGTTCTTGTAGCAGGAAAGCCCCTCCGGAACCACATCAAACTGTGCGGGACTGTCGAGATATTCAAAGGAGGAATACTGTGAGGTCTGGCGGATGTAGGAGCATATCATGCAAAGTGCCTCCTGTTTTTTTTAATTATTGTATCAAAAAAATGACAAATTGTCAAGATTAATCGGGCAAAAAATTACATCGTCCGGTAAAAAGCGCTTTGAAATGCGACTTTTTGTTAACAACAGCGGACAAAAAGTACTTGACAATTCACTGTCCGTGTGGTAAAGTATTGGGGAAATTCCAAAATAAACCGGAAGAAAGGACGCGGCTGCCGGCACTGACATACGCCTGTATTGCATCATAAAGAAGCGGGCCGGCAGCCGAACGGTGAAAATCATATGAATCCTGCCAAACCCCTGTATCTCAGCTTTCGCGACAGCTTTTCCAAGGATTTTTATCTGCCGCAGTCCGGCGTGGTCGGCGCACCGGTGGTGATCACGCCGGTGGAGGACGAGGACGCGCTGGCGCTGCTCGGGTCAGAATGCCCTCCGCAGAACGCGGTGCTCCGCGTGGACGCGCGGCTGAACGTGACCGACCCCGCGGGCCGCCCGCTGACCACCCTGTACCGTGCGCTGCAGCTCTGCACGCGCACCCTGCCGGTGCTGTATATTTCCTCCCCGGACACGCCGGCCGCACTGGCCGCATTCCTGAACGAAAACCGAGTGGCCGACGCGATTCTGTGTGCTTCCTATGCCGACCGCGCGCTGCTGCGCGAGGCCTATCGCGTCATGCCGGTGCTGCGGTGTATGATGGACTGCCGCGGAGCGGCGCTGCCGGATGAGCCTGCAGCGCTTTCCGGCATATTGGTGTCCCATGGCGCGGTGATGGCCATTCTCGATGAGGCTGTCTGCACCCGCCATGCGGTACACGCGCTGCAGCAGCGGTTTATCCACGTGGTTTGCCCGGACACGCAGGGTTTTGCCGAGGCGGCGGCCAAGGGGGTCAACGGCATTCTTACTTCCCACCCTGCCGAATGCTACCGGCTGCTCGAGCGCTTTCCCGAAAACAGCTTTCTGCGTATGCACAGCCTCTATGCCCATAAGGGCTTTCAGAACAACGGGCAGTTTTCGGAGAATACCATCACGGGTGTGCGCGCGGCCGGGGAATACGGCTTTGACGGCGCGGAGATTGATGTGAAGCTGACCTCCGATCTGGTTCCCATTGTGATGCACAATCTCAACACCAGAGGGCTGTTCGACTGCGAGGAAAAGGTTATCGAGCAGACCCCCTATGCCGAGCTTGCACCGCTGCGCAGAATCGGCTTCCCGGATGAGGGAGTGGACAAACTGGAGGATCTGATGTCGGGTATGAAGGATTTCCCGGATACGCCGGTGCTCATTGAGTTCAAGCCGAACGCGGTATACAACCGGGTGGAGGAGATGGTTGCGCAGACCGGTGAAATTCTCTCCCGCCCCACCTCCCAGCAGAATTGCATCGGCATTATGGGGATGCTGACGCCGGGGCTGGGTTATGTGCACGCGCAGCTTCCCGCGCTTCCGCTTTCGCACTGTGAGAGCGTCCGGGAGCTGACCCCGCCGCAGAGCCGTGCGGAGGCCGAGGACCGCCTGTATCGGCTCGCCTTTCTCACGGCAGGCTGGGCTGCCGGCTACAATCCCGAGGATACGATGGTCAACCGCACCTTTTATGAATATGCCAGAATGCGGGGGCTGACGCTCTTTCCGTGGTCCCGGAGCTGGACGCTGGCGCCCAGCGTTTGGGAGAAAAACGGGCAGCGCTGCGACCAGACCTATCTGGCGGGCTATGACGCATGGACAACCGATCACGGAGACATGTACCTGTATCTGCCGGTTTTGCTGGAGCCGTCGGATGCGTTTGCCCGTGAGCGGCGGGTGGGAGAGTGCTTCCGGCCGGTGGGCGTCAATCACTTTCGTGACCGGACGCATACCGAGGTGCAAACCGAGCTTCTTGTGCTGGAGGGCGAGCTGAACAGCCATGCCGACGGCAGCTATTCGGCCGACCGCGCCGGAATCGTGAAGGTAATGCTGATGCAGGTGCTCGAGCTGCACTTCGGCGATTGCTACCGTATTTTCTCCGAGCCGCTCTGCCTCCGGTTTTCCTGAAGCGTCTGAATCCGGAATGTCATAAAAGGCTAATTATTCCGACACAATATTTGGCTTTTATGTACAAATTCAAGTGGGGGTTTTGTTATATATTTAACAAAACCCCTTTATTTTCTATTTTTGCAATGCCAAAATATGCGACAAAATGCTATGAATATCGGATTTTATGCTATTGTCAAATTTCCGATTTTGTATTATAGTTATATTGCAGAATTGTTTTGCCGCAGGATCGGCTTCTCGCTGCCGCTCTGTCACCAAAAGACCGCCTATTTGTTACATAGGCGGTCTTTTTAATGTCAAATGCACGCAGTTTGCCTCTGAAATCCCTCCTTTTTTGATATCCCGGTGCCGCTCCGGGGTATTTTTGTTTGAGATTTGAACCGCCTATGTAACAAATAGACGGTTTGTTTGACGGCTCACTCGAAACCAATCGTCTCAAACGCGATGGTACATATCAAACGAACGAAGAAGGAGAACAAGATGAAGAAACAAATTTTTTGCATTGCCTTGGTTGGTCTGATGCTGCTTGCCCTGCTTGCCGGGTGCAGCAAGGGGGGAGACGGCACGGACACCACTCCTGTCGGCGGCGACACCTCCGGCGGCAGTACGATCATCCGCCCCGGAACGCCGGGCGACAGTATTCTCGGTGACCCATATGAGGATTACGAAAACGACGATCTCCCGGAGGATCTGGACTATGGCAACGAGGACTTTGTCATTCTCTGCGACTCTGCACAGTACGGCAAATCCTTTGCCGATACCGACCCGGGAGACACCATCAATTCCGCGGTGTATAAGCGAAAGAGCGTGGTGGAGGACCGCCTGAACATTGCGCTGAAGGTAGAGCGCGAGGTGGGCGCCTACAAACAAATGGACGACTTTGTGCGCGCGCTGGAGCAGGGCGGCGAAGCCTATGATCTGGTTCTGGCCTACAACCTCACGCCCGCGACCATGGCCGTTCAGGGCCTGATTTGCGATATGAGCGATACCGCATACCTCAATTTCAGCAAGCCTTGGTGGAGCGGCACCCTGCTGGAAAACGTCACGATCAACGGCAACGTTTATTTTACCGGCGACAACTCCTCCTGGAACAACCTGCGCAACATGCTGGCCGTGTTTGTGGATAAGGAGCTCTTCAGTAAAAACCATCCGGATATGGACATCAACACCCTCTACGACATGGTGGAGAACAACGAGTGGACGATGGAGGCGATGTTCGAGCTGATCGAGGGGACCTATCAGGATACCTCCACTCCCGGCGAGGTTACCGGTGCCGATACCTTTGGTTTGAGCATGGGCAATGAAGTATGGACCGAGGCTTGGTACTTTGCCGCAGGCTTTCAGGTGCTGAATCAGAATGAATCCGGAGAGTGGCGGTTCAATATCGGTACCACCGAATCGATCAACTTTGTGGATTGGTTTACCGGTCAGTTCCTGGATAACGAAGACGTATATCGGAAGGATGATACACAGTATAAAATGTTCTTGGATCAGCGGGTGCAATTCTATGTGAGCGCGCTTTCGATTGTGGAGCAGCAGCCCAAGCAGAGCTTTGGCGTGCTGCCGATGCCGATGTATGATTCCGAGACGCAGGACGGCTACAAGACCCACTTTTCCAATACCTACGACATGTATTGCATTCCAAGCGCTCTGACGGTTGAGGAGCGCGACCGTTCCTCCGCTGTGCTGGAATGTCTGGCCTCCGAGGCCTACCGCAGAATCGGGCCGGCCTACTTTGAGGTTTATCTCAAATCCAGAAACGCGTCGGACGACCGCCTGGCTGATATGTACGACATCATCCGTGAGGGCATTGTGTTCGATGTCGGAGTGCTCTTTGGCGAGCTGTTTGTAAAGGGCAATAACCCGGTTTATTATGTCAGGCGTGTTCTGAACGGCTATGTTGATAGTCTCGGCGCGACTTGGACGCAGGACGTGGAAAACCAGTATCTGGAGCTTTGGTCACAGAATCTTGAAAAACTGACGGATTGACAGAATTGCGCTCTGTCACAAACCTGATGCGGAAAGGAGCTTTCCCTATGAGAAAAAAACCAATACAGCTTGTGCTCTTTGCGCTGTCCCTGCTCCTGATCTTTTCCGGCTGCAAAAGCGGAACAGGCGACACGCAGGAAACCGACCCGCCGGCTGCGCCGGTAGACCCGATCACCCTGTTTTCGTCAGCCGGCAGTACCTATACGATTGTGCGCGGGGAACGCGCAAGTACGGAGATCATCAACGCGGCGATTCACCTTCGGGAGTCCATCCAGGAGGCCAGCGGCGTGGATATTCCGCTCAATGACGACTATATGTATGGCGTCAACGGCGGTACGGTTGCCATTGTGGTGGGAGTCACCACCGACGAGCGCAGCCAGGAGCTGCAGGATTCCATGCAATACGACGATTTCATGATCCGGGTGGAGAACAACAATCTCTATCTCATCGGCGGTTCGGACAAGGCGACCGTGGATGCGGTGAACTACTTTATCGAGCTCTATCTCGCCCAGCCGGTTGAAAGCCTGCAGCTTGAAGGGGATCTGGATATGAAATACATCCATGAGTACGCCCTGCCCGGCATGAGCATTGCGGGCAATCCGATCGCATCCTACAAAATTGTCTATGACAACGCGCTGTATTACGCACGGCAGCGCGCCGAGGACCTGCGCAGCCTGATTGTTGAGAAAACCGGTGTGATACTGGAGGTTGCGGCGGATACCTCCGCCGAGGAGAGCGCAAACGAAATTCTGGTGGGCATCACCAACCGCGCCGAGAGCCAGCAGGCGGAGGCTGCCTTTGCCGCGCCAAACCTCTATTACAGCATCACCGTCAGCGGCACCAAGCTGGTGCTGGCCAATCAGGGGGTGCGCAGCGGAGAAGCCGCGGTGGAGGCGCTGGGGAGCTTTTTGGATACCCTGAGCACGGACGCCTGCAACATCACGTCCGATAACCTCAATATCTCGGGCGACATCATCGATACGCTGGATACGCATGGCGCGAACATCCGCCCGGACGGAACCGACCTGCGCGTGATGCACTCCAACGTGCTTATTTCTACCACAAGCGATAACGACAACGGCTACTCCGACCAACAGCGCGCCGAGCTGCTGGTGGACACCTACCTCGTGTACATGCCGGATGTGATCACCTTCAATGAGATGATCCCGGGGCGCAATATCAACGCAACCATCCGCAGCCTGCTCTCGGAGTATTACACCTTTACAGAGGCAGAGTATCTGAATCTGTTCCCGGATCCTTCCTCGGACCAGATGGATGACAATCTGAAAAACCGGCGGTATTCCACACCCATTGCCTACAGCAAAACCGCAGGCCTGACCGAAATCGATTCCGGCTTCAGCTATCTCTCGGATATGATTTCCTATCATGGCGTGGCGTGGACCGTGTTCGAGAACGAGGATGGCAACCGCTTCCTGGTGGCCTCGGCACATTTTTCCGAGAACAGAGATATTGACGACAACTGGATCACCACCTTTGCGGAGGATACCCTCACCATCATCAATCAGGCGCGCGAGGAATACGGCGACCTGCCGGTCATCGCCAACGGCGACTGGTTCTTCTGGCAGAACACCGCTCCCTATCGGTACATCATCGAGAGCGGCTTCCTCGACGCCTCTGAGGAAGCGGTCAACCAGTATTCGGACGGCATCGGCACCTATCATACCATCGGCGTCGGCTCGACCGACCGGGTGGAGGAGGATATGAGCTTCTTCAATCCCACATGGCTGCAGGCGCTGGCACACAAGAATCTGGTGGACTTTTACACGGTCAACGGCAGCGACCACTATCCGGTTCTGGCTGATTATGCGTTGATCAAGTCCTCCACTGCCGACGATATTCCGCCGTTTGACGACGGCACCGGTGACCTTGACATTGTGGAAGAGGGCCCCGGCGGCTCTGGCGAGTGGGGAACCGATGTGGTTCCCGAATCCTGAAAGGAGGATGCCGAATGAAAACAAACCTGATCCGATTTTCATCCCTTCTGCTGGTGCTGCTGCTGGTGGGTTCAACGGTCGGCTTTCTCACATTTGCCGAGGAAACCGATACCGCGCCGGGCGGTACCGAGTCGACCGGAGAGGCGCTCCAGCCTGAGGAAATCCCGAACGAGCTGCTGCTGGATGTGGATTTCCGGGGTGGAGAGGACTATGCGCTCACCATGCTGAAGTCTACGGGCGGCGAAGCCGAGCCGTCGGAGGACGGGAATTCGGTGGTGCTGCGCACGGTCAAAACCGAAAGCCGCACGGCCATTCACACGCTCTATTGGGGCGGCCTGCTCGGCCTCCCGCTGGACGGGGAGAGCTACACCGTGACCTTTGCCGTCACAAACACCGGCGATTACCGGTTTGGCGTGATGCTGGATTACAACGGCAGCGATCCCGCCGCCTCCACCAACATTCAGGGCACGCCCGAAACCATTCTCGGGGATACGGCCGTGACCCCCGATGACCTGAACGGAATGCGCTACTACTGCGTGGAGCTGGACGGCGAGGCGAACGCGCTCAACTTCTATGTGCTCGCAGGCGGGGAGTATCAGATGATCTCTACCACGCCCTTTGTGTCCGGCGCTCCGGTATCCGAGGAGCTGGCGCTGGTGTTCTACCTTTACGGGGGGCGCAACACCACCGCTCCGCAGGGCACCGTGCTGGCCGAGATTACGGTTTCGGACTGCAATGTTTACAGGGGGATTTACCGCGGCGCGATGCTGCAGGAGCAGTCCCCGGAGGCCGACGGCTCGCTGCTGCTTGAGATTCCCGATCTTTCCAAGGACGCCTTCAATCCCGAAACCGGAATCGGTTACCGCCAGAGCGTCAGCAACAACGATCATTTTTATGAGTTCGATTCGGTCAACGGCCTGATGAAAACCTATGCCACCGGAACCTCCACCACCTATGTGTACGGAGGCGCCACCAATCTCAAACTGGGCGAAGGCGCCAAATACACAATCTCTTACATGACGCAGCTCTCCATTTCGTCCGGCTCCGGACTGCGTATCAGCTATGCGGCAAACAACAACTCCATCGGGACCTATATCCAGAGGGGGCAGGCCTGCCTGGCATGGGGAACCAATACCACGAACGGATATTCGGGCTACAAGTCCTACACCGCCGGAATGCTGCAAAGCGGAAGCATCTTCTGGCAGGAGGGCGACTACGCCAAGGTGGATATTGAAATCAACGACACCGTCGTTTCGGTCTATATCAACGATGTGCTTTTGCTGAGCGAGGATATCACCGCGCCCTCCAACGAAACCGCAAACGCGAATATTTCAAAGAACTTTATGAGCGATACTCTGAACATTGTGTGGCATGAGTATGAGCTGGCAGATACCGCTGCCGGCACCACCAGCACGGTGTTCAAGGACATCAAAATTTATTCCGGCCTTCTGCACCAGGAGGTGTATGACATAGAGGCACTGACGCTTCAGGTCGGAGCAGCCGCGGGCGGCACACAGGCCATCCGCTTTGTGGGCGGCGGGCTGACCGGAGCCTATAACCGTGTGGGCTTTGAGATTACAGCGGCATACGGCGACAAAACCGACCGGTACGAGTATTCCACTCCGCAAACCTATCTCAGGCTGACCCCGCCCAGAGCGGATGAGGCCATACCGGAGCTGACAGCCGAGAGTGCTTCGATGGCGTATCTCTACGGCTATACGCTCAGCGGCGTACCCACCGACATCAGCATCACCTTTACCGTCCGGCCCTTTGCCGTAAAGAACGGAAACAGGCTATACGGGGAGACGGTGACATACGTGCTGGAAAACGGGATTCTGAAATAAAGGGGAGCCCGGTTCCCCTTTACAAATAAATGAAAAAGGAGAATGCAACCATGAAAAAACACGCGTATCAAACTCCGCTGGCCGAGCTGCAGCTCGCCACGCAGGCCGATCTGCTGACCCTGAGCGAGGGGGACAGCAATGAGATCAGCGCCGACTTCAACGACTTCAACTTCTGAAGGGAGGAAAAAACACATGAAACGCAGTACCAAACGCATTCTGAGCCTTCTGCTTGCCGCCTGCATGATGCTGGGGCTTCTCCCGGCACTGGCGCTGACCTCCTGGGCGGAAGAAACCGACGCCGTGGATTACGCCGACGCGGAGGACGGAGAACTGCTCTATACCGTGGATTTTGGCTTTGACGAGGCGTATACCAAGCACCTGACGGATAACTCCGCCACCGCCACCGTCTCCGAGGACGGTCGTCGGCTGACCTTTACCGGCAAAGCCAGTGGCGCTGCAACCTATTACGGAGGATTTCTGAAAAAATATCCGGTGGTTGGCCATGTCTATACCATCTCCTATTATACCGAAACCTCCTCGCTGAATATCCGTCATTCGCTGCAGGTACTCAACGACGGTGCGAGAATCGGAATCGTTCCGGTGGCCGGCAACACAAGCTCCGCCAATATGCTGATCAACGGCTCCACCGGCGCGTCGGTTCCCTATACGGTTAACCGGAAGAATGACATTGAAAACAACAACCGCCAGTATTTCAAGGTGGTGGTGGACGGCATCCGGATGGTGGCGCAGTTCTATGCGCTGGATACCGGCGACAACTACTCGCTGGTGGCCGAAACCGCCATCAACTGCCTGAAGTCCAATTTCCGCAACTATCTCTGCATCGGTATGTACAACTGGGATGCGCTTGCCGGAGAGAGCTTTGTTGCGGTTGGCGATGTGCAGATTGCAAAGGGCAATACCGTGGCGAGCGGCAAGAGCGCCTACCAGCAGGCCTATGACGCTGCCGCATACGGGGACGTCCTGTATGAGGTGGACTTCCGTGAGGACAACGAGGCCGGCTTTGAGTGGGGCGATCACCGCGCCTCCTCCAATAAAGGCACGGTCAGCGAGGACGGCAGTACCCTGACTTATTTCTCGGAGACCGCCGCGGCACAGGTATATGCCGCTTACTTCCCGGATCCCACGGCGCTGAACTACGGCACCTATACCTATGAGTTCTTTATCAATTCCGGCACCGAGGACACAAAGGTGCGCGCCGCGCTGAATGTGATCGGCTACGGCAGCGGGAATTCCGCGGGCTTTTCCTACTTCAACGGAGCAAACCAGTTCTCACGCGGCGGTAATTTTGTGGGGATTGGCGATTCGACGCTGAACAACACCAATTCGATGCGCCTGACGCTGACCTCCTATAACACCACTTTGCAGCCCGACACCTCGGATTCCAGCAAGCCGAACGTCAAAATTGAGGTGGACACACTCACCAAAACCATCACCAATTTTGTGCTCAACGGTGAGACCGGCGAGTTCGAGGCGGTTGCCAGCATCTGCTATGCGGGCGGTACCTACGCATCTTTGGTTTTCCCCTATGCATATAATGCCAACAACACAGTCACCTACAAGGACATGAAGATTGTAAAGGGCCTGAGCGTGACCGGAGAGGACAGCACCATTCTGGATCTGGTGGTTGACGGAACCTCCAATGTGCAGCTCCTGACCGACGAAACCAGACTGCCCGCCATCACCCAAAGGCCCAATTACACGGCCGCCTACGAGCTGCCCGACGGCACCGTGGTGACCTCTATCAGCGACCTTGAGCTGACTCCCGGCTTCAACCGTGTGGAGCTGACCACCGTTTACACTCCTGTGGCAATTGCTGCGGGACAGGTTGAGCTGCGCGGCATTCAGAGCCTGGCGGAGCCGACCGGCGGCGTCACCTCGGTGCGGCTGATCGGCATTGTCAATACATTGGAGCTTGAGGCCGTAGGCTTTGAAATCATCGCAACCTATCGCGACGCCGAGGGAACCGTTCACTACGGAAACGATATTGTCGCACTGTCAACCGGCACGGTCTGGAGCTCGGTGCTGGCGAACGGAAACGTCTCCGTGACCGCCGAAGAGCTGGGCGGTAAGTATGTATACGCCGTTACCATCAACAATGTTCCGGTCGGCGAAGGGGTGCAGGTGGACTTCTTTGTCATGCCCTACAGCATTGCCGAGGGGCTTGAGGACGTGGAGGAAAACCGCGAGTATGCCACGGATATGAACATCTCCATTGTCAACGGGCAATACGACGCCAACGCCATGCCGCTGGAGTAAGACGCGGCCGGATCGGGAATCCGCCCGTGCGGCGGATTCCCGGAACACAGATACAACCGAAAAAATAAAAAATATGATTGACAAGACACCTGACTTATGGTATCATACTGTAAGGCAGGTGTTCCGTATGGATTCAGACGCGCACGGCGGTTGGAAGGCTGCGGGTCGCCTGACTGCCGGAGGCGCAATTTCAGAAAAAAGGGTGAAGGATACGCGATGAACATTCGATTGATGAGCCACAATGTGTGGGGAATGTTTGCTCCCGATGTGGTCAAGGAGGTGGCGAACCGGTGCGAGCTGATGGCCGATGTGTATGAGGAGTACCGGCCGGATGTGATCGGGATGCAGGAGTTTTCCGAGGATATCCGCAGTCACGGGCTGCCCGAGCTGCTGGAGCCGCATTACCGGGAGCTGGATGTTTCGGCCGATGTTAAGGCCTACGGGATGGAAAATCTCTACACGCCGATTTTTTATCGCTATGATGTCTGCGAACCGGTTGACGCAGGCTTTGTACTGTATGACCGCGCCTATAACAACCATGATTCCAAGGGCGTGACGTGGGCGGTGTTCCGCTCTTTGCAGAGCGGCAGGCTGTTTACGGTCTGCAATACCCACTATTGGTGGAAGAGCGGTCCGGAGCATGACCGGGCGCGCGTTGGCAATTCCGAGGTGATCCTCTCGCTCAAGCAAAAGCTCCCTGCGCCGTTTTTTGTCATGGGAGATCTGAACTGTAGGGTGGAGAGCGAGGCCTATCGGACTCTGTTGGAGGGGGGCCTGTGTGACGCACAGTCCGCCGCACCGGATACGATGGACTGCAATACACATCATGCCTATCCGGAATACGACCGCGAAAGGCAGGTGTTTTTCGGCGCGCCAAAGCCAAGCGGCGGATACCGGAATTCGATCGACCATATCCTGTTGGATGCCGCGCATGCCGACGCGGAGCGTCGGTTTCTGGTTGTGACCACGGACGAGGCCTGCAACACTTCCGATCACTGTCCGATTTTCACTGACGCGGAATTCTGATTTGGCTGCCGATTGAACCTTCCCCAGCTCCTCCGGCTTGTGTCGGAGGGCGGGGAAGGGCAGTTTGCCGATTGTCCGGCAGATGTGCAGGCACAACAAAAATCCCATTGACATATAGACCCAAGGATAGGGTATTCCGGTCAATTTAAGGCAACACCGCGCAATTCACGGATCAAGCCAATTGACTGCACAGCTTTTTTATCTTATCCGCCAGACTGCACAAATTTCCTACAAGCGCAGCTTGTTGCAATCAGATCCACGATTGCCTGCTGTCAAAAAATTCTTTCAGAATCGGGTTGCCCCACGAAAAATCTGACGTGCGGAGAGCCGCAAGCGGCGCACAGTCAGAATTGCGCGGTGTTGCCTTAAAGAAAAACAAAAAAATTTAGGAAAACCCCTTGACAAATGGATGGGAATATAGTATAATATACAGGCTGCGAAGAGAGCATGGAGTTGTAAGACTGCAGGATGAAAGCGCAGCGGAGGCCGACAGGAGTCGGGAGTCAGTGTTTTGAACGCAGTGGGTCCACCCGTTCCCATTCCGAACACGGAAGTTAAGCGCTGCAGTGGTGACAATACTTGGCTGGAGACAGCCCGGGAAGATAGCACAATGCTGACACAAAAGAATAGACCGGGTGAAGCGAAAGCGACATCTGGGAGTCGGTTATTTTGACGCAGTGGGTCCACCCGTTCCCATTCCGAACACGGAAGTTAAGCGCTGCAGTGGTGACAATACTTGGCTGGAGACGGCCCGGGAAGATAGCTCATAGCCGACACAGACAAAAGGGAAATGATTCGGAAGGATTTTTTCCCTTTTGTTCAATAGAGCT
>CALXUY010000079.1 GCA_944391805.1 uncultured Clostridia bacterium | reverse complement strand
CCGGAATGGTATGGATATCCAACTCAGATTTGGTAGTGATACCCCCTATGAACATGTTAAATGTCCATAGGGGGATTTTAGTGTATTGTAAGGTTAGAGTTCACAATGATCAAGAAATTCCTGCATACTCATTTCGGCATCATCAACGATAAATGACGCTCTGAAATATTCAGCGTTGATCTTGTTGTACACTCTGATATCATCAAGTGAGGGGGTGAACACACTTGCTGACTCCAGAATAGTGGGGATCAAGTCAAGTACAAAAGATACCCAACCAAATCTTTTTGACAGACCTTTTCTTACTGCATCATTGGTAGTACTGGATTGAATGACATTACCAACATATTCACTCAACAAAGCAGATGACCCGCTGGAGAGTGTATCTTCGACAGCGGCGTTATAAAACAGGAATTTTGTTAAATCCATTGCTGCCATAAAAGTCCCAAATTGCGGAACAGCCATAGACAGAAGAGAAATGACAATGCCGTTTAATACATTATACGCAAGAGATAAAATAGACAATGTATCAACAATTGTATGATCACCAAACAAAATTTCAGCATCAGAATAAAAATCTTCACGGAATGAATCACTCATAGAAGGGTTGTAAGTGTAATATGATACTGAGTTATTTGGGAAAATCTTTATTAACCTTGGCCAACAGCCGAATATTTCCTTAAAAACATTGTCTCTCAATCGCAACAAATGACCAAGCGTGGTATCATGAGTTACAGTGTTATATTCCCGCAGATAATACTCAACTCCCCAAGGATCGCATAAATAGGCAAAAGCAAGTTGCTTGGCTGTGTATTCATTAGGGTGATTCGACATATATCTTTGTTCTGGTACATTCAATAAATCTATATTATCCGGATTCCACATAGGAATACCTGATCTATTTTCTTCCAAAGTCAAGTCACAACCAACACTTTTCCAGACCTTTCCGTCTTTAAAAGTGATGTCAAAATAGTTTCCGTCTTTAACGATGGAGACTTTTTCTCTTGCATCTACATCAACAACACAGGAGGCGGAATAATTTCCATCCACAGTTGTAGCTGTAACGGTTGCGGTACCGGTGGCATAACCAGTGATCAGTCCGGTTTGATCAACGTCTACAACTCCCCAGTTGCTACTACTCCAGATCACTTCTTTGTTCATGGCATTGGATGGGTAAACAGTCGCATACAATCTTTCCGAATCCCCCAAGCTGATGATTTTGCTGCTTCGACCCAACGAAATTCCTGTAACCGGAGCTCCTCCAATATAAACGGTGCACTCATCACGGCGTCCGTTACCGGCCCAGTCTTCAGCGCGCAGGGTGGCGGTGCCATTTTCGGAAGCAATCAGATGGATATATCTGTCGCCGTCATCATCCCACCCGTAACGGGCGTCCAAAATATCACTCGTTACCCACCACCAAACCAAATTGTTGTCAACATTGTAGGGATAGATGGAGACCGACAGACCGGGAATGCGCTGCGCTCCGTTAAAGCCTTTGTAGGTGTAGTTGGGAGTGATCGGCAATTCATACAGAACGCCTTTTTCCAGAGTGATTGGTTTCTTATTGATGGTAACATAGCTGGCAAAAATCCTGTCGGTGACGTTCAGAGTATAGCTGCCGATTTGATTACCGCGGGCCCGGACCCGGATATAATAGGTCTTGCCGGCAGTGAGGTACTGCACGATGCGGAAATTGACTTTGCCAGCAAAATCATCGTTGAATTCGACCAGACTGGTGCAGCAGCTATACAGATACCCTTGAGTATCCAGCTCCCCGGTGGTGCGGATGGTGTATGTCTTGCTTTCTGTCGGGGTAAACTTGAACCACTGTTCGGTTCCGGGGCAGCAGATACAGCCGCTGATATATCTTTCCGCCGTAATCTCCTGTGCCGATTCCATATCCGTGTTGGTCGGGCAATTGCTGCAGGCGCTTGCTCTTGCAATGCTTGCGGGGGCAGCCGCAGGCTCGTCCGAGACCTCCGCGGCTTCCGACGCCGCGTCCGCCTGAACGGCAGCCGTCGCCGGAACCGCCTGTGCGGCTTCCGCCTCCGGCTGCGCAGCGTCGGCCGCCTGTGCGGCCGCTTCGGCGACTGCCGGCTGCTCCTGCCGCGCCGGTGCGGATTTTTTGGCTTCTTCGGCAAGAAACGGGTTGAGTCTCTCTTCTGTCTGAACTCTTTCAATGCAGTCCAGACGTTTGATCAAGGCCAACTGTGCCATATTCATCCAGGTGTTGAGTGTGTGGGCTTCCGCGTTTTCGGTTTCCACAATTGCGTCCACTGTCTGCAGCATCGACAGCAGAAAATCCTTCTGATTGGCGTCAAAGTGAAGGGTAAAGGGATACTTTTCCTCCGATTTTGTGCTCTGTGCAATTTCCTTTGCCTCATCCAGCAGCTCCGCCGGGGGCGCGAGGACAATTTCTTCCTCGCCGGTGTTTGCTGCTTCTACATTGTCTATAAAAAATTCTTTGTTTTCGGTTTTCATTGTTTTTATCCTTTCATTTTGAAAATTTGATTTCCAATATCTGCGGGGCTGAATAACAGTCTCCCGTAGATATTGCGATGAATGGGTCCTTGCCCCGGAGCTTTTTCAATATCAGCCCCTCGGTGTAGACCAGTGAATGTTCTGTGCTGTTCGTAAACAGGGAAGTGACGTCAAGTGTCAGATACCTTCCGGAACAGGTTGTATTCAGCGCCTTTGCGGACGCATTGACCTTGCTGTTCCATGTCGAGCCGAAGCTGCAAAAGCGGCTTGTGGGGACGAATACATCCAGGCTTTCCGTGCTTTGATTGAGGACCGGAATGTGCAGGAGCACATGCTCCACACGTTCCGCTGTCAGGTCGGAGATCTTTGAGAGGTCCAGTCTGGAATAGAGCCACTGCTCGCCGAACAGTCCGGTTTTCCCAATCCATCCGACCGCGTCATACGCGTGGTTGGAGTCGGGATGCGCGCTTTCCACGGTAGTGTCCTGAAACAGCTTCGCCTCATACAGATTGATTTCAAAGAGAATGGTAGCGTCACTTTTCTTGCAGGACAGCTCCACTTCATAGGTCTGTGCGCCTTTGTCCCGATAGCGCAGCTCGGCAGGGAACAGATTTCCTTTGTCATCGGTCGCATACAATGCCGCGACCGAAAGAAACGGCTTGAATGCCTCCTTCATCAGCGTAAAACAGGTCGGGGTATGTCGGATGCTCTCCTGCTTCGCCTCGGACTGCAAACAAAAGCGGATGCTCTGTTGACGCGCCGAAAAGCGAAGGCCATTCAGCGTCGGAGTGACGGTGACAGCCGATGGAGTCGCTTTGTTGACGCCATTCAGGGTAGGCTTCTCTTGCAGCAGAATGATCGCTCTGCCGTCGGCGTTTTCGAGAACGCATCTGTTTTCGCAGACAGAGACGGTGCTGTTGGAGCCTTTGAAAGCATAGCCGTTGTGAATTTTTTCAAAGTTCCTGTGCACCAACTGTCTGCTGGATGTATTGTAAATGGGGGCGCTGAAGCAATATGCCGTGAGTCCGACGGTTTCCCTGACCAACACCCGGTAACGGTTGCTGTTGCGCCGGTCGATGACAAAATCCTTCATGCCTCGCAGATATTTGATTTCGCGCAGCACGGTATCCGGCTGCTGTGTTTTTTGTTTTTCGATACAGATCACCTCCTGCTTAAAAACAAAATTTCACTTCTATTTCGGAAAACATTTTGGCTTTCAGCGAGCTGCCTGCCGCTTTCGGCATTGGTTCAGAAGGAACCTCCATTCTGACGCCAAAATCTTCTCCGAGATCAGTCTATCATAAAACCCTGTCAAAAACCGACAGGGTTACAAAAAATATTTTTCGGAAAATATCAATGGATCGTCTTGCCCGTATACCGGCGGGAAGCACGATAAATCCTACACTTCATGAGAAAAAAATAATTTGTCAGATTGACAAATTTTTTTAAAAAAACTATTGACAATTTGGAATTACTATGGTAAAATGGTCTCATCAATGTTGATGTTTGAAAATTCAAATCGAAGTTTTTAAAATTTGGAGTGGGTTGTTTAATATAACTAACCGGTTATATATAATTAACCAATTGTGAAAGACTGCCAGTCTGTGTCTTTTGCTTTGTAAGGGAAGGCGGCGGGCAGTTGCAGTAATAAGCATTCCAAAGCTGGAACTTCGGGGCGGATTTCACACACAACAAAATAAAAAAGGGAGGAATTCCAAGAAAATGAAAAAGGTTTTATCATGGCTCTTGCTCTGCGCAATGCTGCTGGCACTTCCTCTGACCGTGTTTGCAGAGGATGGCGGTGGCGGCACCGCAATTCCCACCACAAAAATGGGCTTCCGGAACGGAAATCGGTTCTACATGTATGACCCGTCCAATTTTAACAGTAGCACTGGCGATACCATTCTGAAATTTGACGGAACCTACTTCACGCTGAATCGGGATTTCAAGAACCCTGTATCCGGAGAGGCTGTCACATCCGGTGTGCTGCAGTACAGAGAGGCGATGAGCGGAGACTATGCGCTCACCTACGATGTCAGACTCAACGAGGAGCTGAAGGATCGCTTCTACACCATGTTCTACTGGCAGGACTACACGGAAAACGGCCGCTCCTTCCAGACTTCCACCAGAGGAGTCGGTTTCGCCCTGCAGACCGACATCAATTCGGATGGAACCCTGAGCTTTACCATCAATAAATGGGAGGCCGCTGAAGGGAATGGAACACGCACCACCGACGTGGCCGATGGCAGCGCGCCCGCTACCAGCAGCTTCCTGCAGGGGGCGCAGGCAGGTCAGGTTGTGAGCTTCCGGCTGGAGTGGAAGGATCAGGTGCTGACGGTTTCGGCCAGCAAGGCCGACGACGCGGCGGCGACGACCGGCGACGTGATTTTTGACCTGAGCGGCGAGGCCGCGTATCTCGAGGCCGTCAAGGAGCCGGCCGGCTTTGCGATCTGGATGTCGCCTGTCGCCGCGGAGGCTACTGAGTCCTCCGGGTTCGGCAATTTTGCCCTGACTGACCTGACCGTGGCCGACAGCGCCGCCACCCCCATTGCCGCGAGCGGTACGGCATTCCTGAACGGCGGACGTTTTTATATGTATGATCCCGTCAGTTTCGACGGGGGCTCCGGCGACGCGCTGTTCCAGTGTGACGGAACCTACTTTACGCTGAACCGAGATTTCAAAAATCCTCTGACCGGTGAGGCGCTGACCTCTGCGGTTCTGCAAAGCAGACAGGTGATGCGCGGCGACTATCGGCTCACCTTTGAGGTTGCGCTCAACGAGGAGCTGAAGGATCGCTTCTACACCATGTTCTACTGGCAGGATTATACCGGGAACGGCCGCTCCATGCAGACCTCCGGCCGTGGTGTCGGCTTTACTCTGATGACCCAGATTGCGGACGGGAATTTGAGCTTCAGCGTGCTCAAATGGGAAGCAAACCAGGGCGCTGGCTCAAGCACTACCGTGGCCGAAGGCAGCGCGCCTGCCAGCAGCACCTTCCTGCAGGATGCGGCGGCCGGCGAGAAGCTGAGCTTCAGCCTGGAGTGGAAGGATCAGGTGCTGACGGTTTCGGCCAGCAAGGCCGACGACGCGGCGGCGACGACCGGCGACGTGATCTTTGACCTGAGCGGCGAGACCGCGTATCTGGAGGCGGTTCAGGATCCTGCCGGCTTTGCCATTTGGATGGCGCCTGTCGAGGGCGGGGCAACCGCATCCTCCGGCTTTGGTAAATTCAGCCTGGAGGCGCTCTCGGCCGAGCAGCTTCCGGCGGACTGCTGGAATTATTCCGTGCTCGACCCCAATACCTTTGCCACAAAGGAGAGCGGTGATAACTTTGTGCGCGGCGAGGACGGCTGGTTCACCCGTTCCTCCGGCGTAGCTACCGACGTCGCCGCCGTGACCTACAGCAAGTCGGTCACTTACAACTATGAGCTGACCTTCCATCTGAAACTGAACGCCGAAAACAAGGGCCGCTTTGGCATCTGGAATATCTGGAACGGGAAATTCGGCGGCACGCCCTACGGCTATATGCTGGTCATCAGCACTGCCACCGACGGTACGCTGGAATACAGACTGGCCCGCTACTCGCCCAGCTATGGTATGGCCAACGACCTCGCCACCGATGAGACCAAGGGGAATGTTTCGGGCTCCACCATCCTGCAGGGACAGCCTGCCAACGCCGAGCTGCTGGTCAAAGTCGTGGTCAACGGGCAGACGCTCACCGTGGACACCTGCCTGACCTCGGATCCCTCCCGGGCTGTGGGAACGGTTGTATACGACCTCTCGGGAGACAGCGAGTCGCTGATTCACCGCATGACTGACCGCACGCTTGGCTTTGCCCTGGTCGACATGGGACCGAGCATCGACGGCGGCGCGGGCGCCTCCACCTCCTTTGGCAACGTGACCTATCGCATCCTTCCCGGCTCGGCTCCCGATCCGGACGAGGAGACTGACCCCAACGACTACGAGACCATTCTGGCGGATACCAATTATGCTTACTCGGGCGACATCGCCTGCAATGAGGATAATTTCAAAATTTATACAAGAGATGCCGCTCCGTTTGAGCTGTTTCAGACCAATGAAGATGGCTGGTTCTACAGAACCAATGAGAACGGAGACACCACTACGAACCAAAGCGCTGAAAACGCATATGCCCATGCGCAGTACAAGGGCGTGATGGATGAGGGAGACTACAGGCTCACCTTTTCCATCCTCTGCAATGAGGATAACCGCTGCCGCGTTGCCGTTATGACACGCTGGGAGGACAGGGATGATCAATCCTCGTTGCTGATGGCTTCTCAAACCGGTTTCCGTTTCTACATCCGTGTGGAGGATGGAATGCTGTATGTGCGGTGCTACCAGAGCACCGGCGGCTACCTGCCTCCGCTCAATGCCACGGCTGACAATGCGGACAGCGATATGCTGCAGGGGCTGACAGAGACAAATGTGCAGCTCGATGTCACAATGGTGATGAAGGGCGATTTGGTGGTGATGGAGGTTTCGCTTGCCAGCGATCCGACAAAGACCACCGGCCCGGTTGCCTTTGACCTGAGCGAAAATTCCACGCTGTATTCGCAGATCGACCGCACGCAGGGCTTCCTGATTACCGACGCTGCCTGCGAATACAAGATTGAGCCTGCCGCCATTGGCAACATCAAGCTGTGGGCTGCTGCGGCTCCTGTCCTCTCGGACGATGGATCCGGGGATTTGGGAGATCCGGACGAAAACCTGCCGCCTGTTACGACAAAGGAGCCAGATGACGAAACATCCGCTCCTTCCACTGAGGAGGATCCGGCAGATACGACTGCTCCGAGCAGCGATGATGAAAAAGGCTGCAAGTCCTCGGTAGCCGCGTCTTCGGCTGTGCTTGCGGTACTCGCGCTGGGCGTCGCAGCCATCGCCATCCGCAAGAGAAAGCTGACCGAATAAGGCGCACCGCGCTTTGTCTGCCGGCCATATCCGCCGTCCGTTGGGCGGCGGATATGGTAAGTTGAAGCGAATGGTTTTGGCAGTACTTTTTCATAGAACAGGTACAGAAATATGAAACATATGATGAAAAAACTGTGCACCGGATTGCTGGTGTTTGCTCTTTTGCTTAGTGTTGCGGCGTTCTGTTCTGCCGGTGCGGAGGAGATGCCGGAGGCAGACAATCTGCTGTTTTCGGAATCCTTTGAATCGGAGTTTACTTACCGTCCGGACGGATGGAGCGGAAATTCCGGGTTTTCTTCCCGTTCTACGGATTATGCCTCCGATGGCTCTGCCTCTCTTCTGCTGCGGGACACCAGTACCTCTTCCAGCTTTTATGTGGGAAGTCCGCAGTTGGAGTTGGAGCACGGCATTTACTATCGTGTTTCGGTGGACGTTTATAACCTGACAGGAAACGGCAGCGTGTTCATTCAGTTTTATAATTCCCAAGGAGAGCAGACCGATTCGGTCAGCTCTACGGCCACAGTCACCGGAAAGTGGACCACCGTAAACTTTTCGGTCGCCATGCCCGAGTCGGCGGCCTATGCGGTCATATTGCTTTACAGCGGTATGGCAAACCGGGGCGAGACCTGCTTTGACCGCGTTCTGGTCTACCCGGAGCCGGGGGACGAGGGACAGGACATTTATGATTTTGATCTTCTCACAACCGGCCATCCCCGCCTGTATTTCACAGAGGAGGAGCTGACGGCTTTGAGGGAATTCGCCGCGGATCCCGAGGCTTCGGTCGCCGGCTACTCCGGCAAGGAATGTGCCGACGCCATTCTCGCGGAGGCAGACGAGCTGTTGACGCAGAACAGCTTCACCATGACCTACTATTCCAGTACCACCAAGACCTTCGCCATCCCGTTTGTCGAGCAGCATTTTGATTCCTCTCCCGCGGGCTACAGCGGATCCAATTACCCTTATTGGCAGGAGATGGGCAACCGGATGATGGAGATGATGCAAGCGCTCTCTCTTGCCTACACGCTGACCGGAACCGCATCATACGGCGAACGGGCGGTGGAGCTTGCGCTCTCGCTGGCGGGGTGGAGCACATGGACCGAATATCCGACCATCAACCGCACATCGCTCGAGACCGGATACTTTGTCACCGGTGTGAGCACCGTGTATGATATGTGTTATCCCTGCATGACCGAGGCGGAGAGAACGCAACTGGAAAACGCGCTGGTGGAACTGGGACTGGAGCCGTTGTATGCGGATCTTTCCTCCTTCACCGATCATAATTATTATGTCAACAAAGCCTCCGCGCTGGCAATGGGAAGCCTGCTGCTTCTTGGCTCTCATGAGGATGCCGCACTGTATCTCTCCCGCGCCTATGATTTCTTTTCCTGGTATCTCGATTGCCGCTATGAGTCCGAGAGCCAGGAAGGGTTGAGTTATACATCGTATGCGCTGGATTTGCTGTTCGGCGCGCTGGATCAGCTCCGCCGCGTCACCGGGAACGACGAGCTGCTCAGCCATCCTTATACCGATGTGGTGTTCCGGTGGGCGATCATGACCGGGGAGAACACCGACGGCTCCGGTCCGCCGATTTCGGACACCTACAGCGACACCTACTTCTTTGTGGTCGCAAACGTGATGGAGGGCACTGACTGCGCAGGCATTGCGAACTGGTATCTTTCCACCCGGTCGTTTGCCGACGTCACCGATTTCCGCAGATTGGTTTACGGACAGAGCGGGGAGGCCACGGTGGAAACCCCGGAGGAATACCTTGCCCGCACCGGTGTCAATCTGACCAACGGTGTGATTGAGGGGGTGGGCTGGGGCGCACTGCGGACCGGTTGGGGCCCCGACGACATGCTGCTTGTGTGTGTGGGCAACAACTCCTCGCAGGGGCACAGCCATTATGACCAGAACAGCTTTGTTCTGGCGCTGGGAGGGGAGTGGCTGCTCTCGGATCCCGGATATCAGGACTACGGCAACGCCTCGGGCAGCGATTACACGCTTTCCTATGGGCACAGCACGGTCTACGTGGACGGAAAATCCCAGAGCGTGAAGGGCGGCGGCAGCCTCTCGATGCTGCTCGACAGCGGGGCGTATTCCGCACTGCTCGGCAGCGCCGCGGGGGCTTACCGCGATCCGGCGCTGAGCCGGTTTGACCGGAATTATGTGATGGTCAGTTACGGCGGAACCGCGTACTATGTGATGATCGACGACATTGCCGCGGAAAGCGCGCATACCTATTCCTGGGTGCTGAATGCCGAGGGAATGCAGGCGGCCAGACGCTGGAACGACGGGGGCTACGATGCGTTTTCGGTGGCCGGAAGCAGCTTCACAGGCAGTGAATTTTATGCCGTGGGTACAAATCGCGCGCTGCGCATTGCGTTTGACCGGGAATATACAATCGGATATGACAACTGGAACGGGCAGGGCGCGCTGATTTCGGTCGGCTCCGGAGCCTCCTCCTCTTCGACAGCCTTCTGTGCGGTGATTTCGGCTTTGAGCGGGCGTGGCGTCAACTCGATGACCGTTGCGGACACGGTGTCCGTGGCCGGGTCCTATTCGGACGACCGGCAGACCGGCGTGCGGACGCAGCACGACGGAGTGTATGACATCATCGTCGTTTCCAAGGGGAGCGGCGTCAGTGCGGACGGTCTGGTGGGCAACGGGCATTCGGCCTCTCTGCTCGGCCTTTCCGACAGCGGGCTTTATTCGGGCTACGCGGCCACGCTCACCAGCGAGCTGCTTTGGGGCGGCAGGCTGTTGCTGCAGGCCGACGCACCGGTTTCGGCCAGCATCTTCTTTGACGGCAGCGAAAGCGTGATTCTCGGAGAAGCGGGAACCACCGTGCGCATCTACGCGCCCAACGGCATCGGCTCGAGTATGCCGGACGCACAGGGGTATTGCTCGGTGACCCTGACCGGCTCCAGAACGGTACTGAATGTCAATGCCGGTTCCTCCGAGGCGCCCGAGCAGGAAACAACGCTTCCTCCTGCCGAGGACCCCAAGGGTTGCCGGAGCGCTGCCGCCTTGCCCGCACTGCTTGTGGTCTGTGTGGCAGGCTGCTGCGTGTTTCACAAAAAGAAAAAGAAAGCCTGACCGATTCATCGGTCGGGCAGACGGATGGGGGAATCCCCGAACGGGAATCCCCCCGATTGACAGACGGCTTCCGGCATTGCGCCGCGAAGCGGGTTACTGATTCAGCACTGAAGTGACAAACGCCTTCGCGTTTTTGCAATATACCTTTTCCGCAAGTGCTCTGCCGCCGACGCTGTAGATGGCGTCGAGCAGATGCTTTGCCTGCTCGTACAGGAAAAAGGTGTAGCCGCTGCGCTCGGCTTCGCTCTCGGGCGCGTTTGCGTTCCAGCGGAATTGCTCCCGGGCATGGTTGTGATAGGTGCCGTTCTCCCATGTCCGTTTCCCGTGCCACAGCAGCAGGGGCATATCGCTGCCGTAAAAAATGCGGTCCTGCGGAATGTGCTCCAGCATAAAACGGTGTACCTGCGGATTGAGGACGGCGGCGTTGTCGAAATAAAAGCCCTCGATGTCCCTGCCCATCTCGGCATAGGCCTTTTGAATGACCTCTATGTTGTAGCTTCTGCCATAGTGCGCGATGATGATTTTCGCATCCGGGAACTTCTGCCGCAGCTCGAGCAGCTCCCTGATGTTCAGAGGAGACGCGATTCGCTCGGCCCGGGGCAGGTGAATGGTGACGGCGCGTTTGTGGCGGTCCAGTGTGTGCATGAAGGCGTCCGGGAGAAAATCGGGGATGCGGATGTCCGCACCCTTCCGGCCGGATACCAGATCGGGATAGGGCTTGTAGCCGAGAAATCCGCAGCGCAGCAGCATTTCTTCACATTCCTCAGGGGAGAATGATGGGTCAATGGCCATTTCGGCCGCCCGGATCTGCACAGGAGCGTCGGCGTTTTGATTTTGCAGCAGAGCGGCGAGATGCCTGTTCGCGCTCATCAGATCCACCCCGCGGATCGGCATGGGAAAAGCGTTGCACCAAACCCGACGGCCGGGCCAGAGCGTGCGGCAGTAGTGATCCAGATCGCTCTCCTCCATTTGGAACCCGCATTGCATGGCCCAGTCCCCGTCGATGGTGGACTGGGGAACGCCAACGGTGTCGCACGGGCGGGTGACGTGCAGATGCATGTCAAAAATCTCCTGCGGAAGGCGGGGGTTGATCCATTTGTTGAAGAATTCTTCATCGAGTGCGGTTTTTTCAAAATAAGACAGCATGGCTGCTTCCTCCTTAGATTTTTTACACAAATTTCGGAAATTACTTGACATCGGGATGCGGGTGTGATAGAATGATTTTGTAACAGCATCAGGGCAGAAGAATTTCGGTATCCGTCTCATAGGCTTTGCGGATGGCGTCGGCGACACGGACGTGTTCGGCAAGCGCCGGGAAATCCGCGGCTTCCTCCGGGGGCGCCGACAGCAGGCGGCAGAAATGCGAAAGCTCTTTGGCGTAGAGAGAGGGGATGCTGTCCAGCCTGACCTCGCAGTGCCTGCCGCAGATGCGGAAGGAGACCGCGGCGGTGTAGGCGTCACAGCCGAAGAACAGCGAGGCACAGAACCGGTCATAGCGCAGGAGCGCGGTGACGATGTCCCCTTGGCGGATGGCGCGTACCGAGCGGATCGGGGTCTTGAGCACCGTGAGAGCCATTTCGATCAGGTGGGGGGCATAAAACAGAAAGCCGCCGTATGTGCTTTGCATTTCGACCGGCGCCGAAAAGCTGGCGCCGACCACGCCGTCCGGGTCGTCTTCCACACTGGCGCGCAGGCGGAGCAGGGGTGTGGCAAATTTCAGGCAGGAGCCGCCGCAGAGCTTGGCGCGGTTTTCCCGGGCAAGCGCAATCAGTTCATCCGCCTCATGCGGATCGTTGCAGAGCGGTTTGTCCACAAATACGGTCTGTCCCGGGCGCAGGTATGGCCGCGCGAGTGCCAGATGATCCGCACCGTTCCGTGCGGTGATCAGCACACCGTCAACCTCTCCGCAGAACGCGTCGGGAGCGGCGGAGCACTCCACTCCAAAGGCCTCACGGAAGCCGCGGTTGGCTGCCTCCTCGGCGCCGTAGGCTCCGATCAGCCTGACCGTGCGGGAGCCCTGCAAAAGCCGGGCAAACGCGCGCGCGTGGGAGCTTTCCGTGCCAAGAATGGCAACCCGTTTGATATTTGTTTCTTTCATGTTTGTTCTCCCTTTTTCTGAATGGTTTGTCCCACATGGGGCAGAATTTTCAGTCAATAATATAACCAACTGTTTATATAATACCACGGCAAAATTAATTTGTCAATCACCGGATCGAAAATCGTTTCAAAAATTATGATCGGAAAGGGCTTGGAGCCGGGCGTAGAAAGCTATGAAATCCATTACTGAAATTTACCGAATCGGCAGAGGACCGTCCAGCTCTCATACGATGGGGCCGGAAAAGGCGGCAACCCTGTTTTTGGGGGAATATCCGGATGCGGAGAGCTACCGGGTCAGGCTGTATGGTTCGCTTTGCCTGACAGGAAAGGGGCACGGGACCGATCGTGTCATGCGACAGGTATTCGGCGACAGGCCGCTGAAAATTGAATTTGTGGAGCATCCCGGTTTTCCGCTCGCACATCCCAACACGATGGATCTGATCGCATACCGGGAGAGCCGGCAGGCAGGCTTTTGGCGGGTCAGGAGCGTTGGGGGCGGAGAGATTGAGATCGACGGCAGGCCGGCACTCGCCACGGAGGAACGTTACCCCCAGCAGAGCTTTTCAGAGATTGTTTCCTACTGCAAAAAGCATCGAATGACGCTGCCGCAATTTGCACGGCAGTTCGACCGTCCGGAGCTGTACCGGCATTTGGAGCAGGTGTGGATGGTGATGAAGCGGGCCGTGGCGGAGGGAATCCGGGCCGAGGGAATTCTGCCCGGCGGACTGAGCGTTCGCAGAAAGGCGGCAATGCTCTACAACGGTACGATTGAAAATGAGCGGGCCGCCACATATGAGAGCCGGATTCTGAGCGCGTATGCCTTTGCGGTCAGCGAGCAGAATGCTTCGGGTGGCATCATTACAACCGCTCCGACCTGCGGCGCGTGCGGCGTGCTCCCGGCGGTGCTGCTTCAGGCGCAGGAGAGCGGCGGCTACCGGGACGAGGAGATTCTGGACGCACTTGCGGCGGCGGGGATTGTCGGCAATGTGATCAAATCCAACGCCTCCATCAGCGGAGCCGAATGCGGATGTCAGGCCGAGATCGGAACCGCATGCTGCATGGCAACCACCGCGTTGGCGCAGCTGCGGCATTACAGCTTTCGGCAGATCGAATACGCGGCGGAAAACGCGATGGAGCACTACATTGGGCTGACCTGCGATCCCGTTTGCGGGCTGGTGCAGATCCCCTGTATCGAACGCAATTCGGTCGCGGCGCAGAGAGCCGTTCATGCTGCGATGCTTGCCGGGGTGGTGTCGAATACGCAGAAGGTGTCCTTCGACTGCATTGTAAACAACATGTATGAAACCGGACGGGATCTGCTCAGCGCCTATCGGGAGACCTCGGTGGGAGGCTTGGCAAAGCTGTACGGAAAAGCCGGACGCGTGTCCGGGGCGGCTGGGAGGTGATCGGGTGCGGACAGAACGGCTGGCAGACAGTGATTATGATGAATTGATGGCGTTTCTGAACCGGGCGTTCGGTTTTGCGCCGGAGCAGGGCTTTGTCAGCTTTCTCCCCAAGCTCTATCGGCGGGAGAACGACCCGTGCCGGTATCAGCTTGCGGTGCGGGAAAGCGGCCGCATCTGCGGGGCTGCCGGAATGGTTCCGGTCAGACTGCGGGCAGCCGGAGAGGAGCTGCGCTGCTGTGCCGTCGGCAATGTGGCGGTGGCGGAATCCTGCCGGGGGCAGGGGATGATGTCGTTTCTCATGACGCAGGCGGTGCGCGCCGCACAGGCAGAGGAATATGATTTTGCAACACTGGGCGGGCAGCGACAGCGCTATGCACGGTTCGGTTTTGAGCCGGCAGGCTTTGAATATGCCTTCGCCATTACCCGTGCCAATGTCCGGCACTGCTTTGGAAAGGAAACCGCGCCCGAGCTGTCGGTGCGCAGAATCACCCGGGAGAACCAGGCGCTGCTTGCGGAAACCGAGCGGCTGCACAGGCAGCAGCCCTTTCATGCGGAGCGTGGGACCGAGTGCTTTTACGATACTTTGTGCTCCTGGGGCTATCGGCCATATGCCGTGCTGCGGGGAGGGAGGCAGGAGGGGTATTGCCTGAGGAAGGACGATGAAATCCGGGAGGCGGTGCTGAACGATCCGCGCGATTTTGCGGATATGAGCCGGGCGCTGACCGATGCCTTCGGGGATATCCGCATCTGCCTGCCGTCCTATGAGCGACGGCTGATCTGTGAGGCCGGGCAGATCGCTGAAAATTACAGAGTGGATCGCTGGGAAAAATCCCTTGTGTTCCGTTTCCGCGCGGTTCTGGCGGCGATGCTGAAGCTGAAGGCCGCGCAGGAGGGGCTGGATGACGGAGAGCTGACCGCCCTGATTCACGGGGTCGGCGGAGATGAAGCTCTGCGGATTTCGGTGAAAAACGGGAAGCCGGAGGTGAGCGCCGCCGCGGCCGGACGGCCGGAGCTTATCCTCTCCTACCGGGATGCGATGGAGCTGTTTTTCTCGGAATTCTCCGGATACCGCCGGAGCCTGCCTGCGGCCGTGCGTTGTTGGTTTCCGCTGCCCCTCTCCATGAGAATGGCGGATCACATATAAATCATCCAAACCGAAAAGGAGAAACTGAAATGGGAAAAATCAAAAAATCGGCTTATTCCAAGTTTGAGGATGAGCGCTCTGTCGTCAAGAGCATCCTTCCCAAAGTGGACGGAAAGATCCGGATACGGCGTATCTTGATGATACTGCTCTACATCGCGTATGTCGCCGTCTGGCTGATTCTGGGGATCATGCTGCGGCTGGTTGCCCCGCTCATGGCGCTGATGCTGGTGACCGAATGCATCCTGATCTTTTTCACATGGCGTTATACGAAAATCGAGTATGAGCTGACCATACACGAGGGCAATCTGGGCTTTGCCGTGATCTACGGCGGGCTGAGCCGAAAGGAGCTGTTCTCCTGCCGGGTGCACGATCTGAAAATCATTGCCCCCTATGAGGGGGCGGGAAAGGCGGAGGCCGATGCGTATGCGGCGGATCAGAAGCTGGCGTATGTTTCGGACATCGATTCCATCAACAATTACTACGCCATTTATGAGCCGGAGTCGGGCGAAAAAACCCTGCTGATATTTGAAACCGAAGAAAAAACGCTGAAGCTGCTCAAATATTACAACAGCGAGGCCTTCCGAGCACGCTGAAAACCGGCGGGCGCAGAACATTCTGAAATCCGTATCCGCGAGAATGCGGAGCGCATAAGGGGGTTAATTATGAACAGGACCGAGAAAGCATTGCAAATTTTCGCGGAAGGCACCGTAATTCCCGCCACTCCACTGGTGCTGGACGCCGATCGGCGTTTTGATCCGGACGGGCAGCGGCTGCTGAACGAATACTATCTGGAGGCGGGCGCCGGCGGAATTGCAACCGCGGTTCACAGCACACAGTTTGAAATCCGTAATCCGCAATTTCATCTGTTTGAGCCGGTGATTGCCACCGTGGCGGAATCCATCGATGCATATGAAAAGCGGACGGGCAAAGTGATTGTCCGCGTGGCGGGGGTGTGCGGACCGACCGGGCAGGCAGTGGCCGAGGCAAAGCTCGCGCGGAAGTACGGCTACGACGCCGTCCTGCTCAGTCCGGGAGGGCTGAATGACAAGAGTGAGGAATATCTGCTGGAACGCACCGCAGCCGTGGCAAAGGAAATGCCGGTGATCGGCTTCTATCTTCAAACGGCGGTTGGAGGCAGGCGGCTTTCCTACGATTATTGGAGCCGATTCGCTGAAATCGAAGGAGTGGTCGGCGTCAAATGCGCGGCGTTTAACCGCTATGCAACCATTGACGTTGTCCGCGCGGTTGCCTTCTCCTCCCGTGCCGATCGGATCGCACTGTATACAGGAAATGACGACAGCATCGTGTTCGACCTGCTCTCGGTTTTTCGCTTTCCGGACGGCGACCGTGTTGTCACCCGGCGGTTCGACGGCGGGCTGCTCGGCCACTGGTCGGTCTGGACCCACAATGTGGTGAAGCTGTTTGAGCGGATCCGCAGCAATCCGAATGACCCCGAGCTGCCGGTGCTGGCAACCCAGATCACCGACGCAAACGGTGTGATCTTTGATGCGACGCATGATTTTGCCGGGTGCATCTCGGGCATTCATGAGATTCTCCGCCGGCAGGGGCTGATGAAGTACATCCACTGTCTGTCCGAAAAGGAACGCCTTTCCGAGGGGCAGAGAGCGGAGATTGACCGGATTCTCGCCATGTATCCGCACCTGACCGACGATGATTTTGTGAGCGAATATCTGCGGTCGCGGGGGGTGACGCGATGAGCAGGGAGGGCGCGCTTGGCAGAATTGAACCGATGCCGGCGGGGCAATATCCGCCGCCGCGGATTCTCCCGCCAGGCAGGCACCCACGGTTGATGGTTGCGGAGGGCGAGCTGCCGGAGCTGCGCGACAAACTGAACCGGAGTGTATACGCAGCGGCGGCGAGTCGGTTTGAGGAGCTGCGGCGGAGTGATCTCGGCGTTCTCCGTGAGGATGAGGCCCGGAGCGGCATGGCGCTGGCCTGCATTGAGGCCAAGGCATATGCGTATCTGCTGTTCGGAGACGAGCGGGAGGGCAGGGAGGCCATCGATGCAATCCGGCGGTATTTCGGTGTGGTTTCATTTGCCGGGCTGGCCGACGACTACCGCTTCATGGGGCAAACCATGTTCACGGCTGCCGAGGTCTATGACTGGTGCCATGATCTGCTGACAGAGGACGATAAATATACCATTGTCGCCGCGGTGGAAAACCGCATTGCCCCGGGGATGGAGATCGGAATGCCGCCCTGTCGCTACGGCGTGGTTGCCGGGCATCAGGCCGAGGCGCAGCTCCTGCGCGACTGGCTGGCTTTCTCCATTGCCGTATACGACGAGTATCCCGACATTTACAATTTCGTTGCCGGCCGCTTCTTTTATCTGTATGTTCCGGCACGAAACTTCTGGTACCGGAGCGAGGCGACGATCAACGGTTCCTCTTACGGCGGCTACCGCTTCACATGGGATCTGTGGTCGGCGTGGCTGTTCCGCAAAATGTGCGGGGAAATGGTGTATTCGCCAAAAATGAAAACGCTGCCGGCGATGTGGCTGCATTTCCGCAGGCCGGACGGGCAGGGGCTGCGCGACGGCGACGACTATCTGGAGTTTGGCGGAAGATGGGATCAGTATGGATTTCCGTGGTTTTACGCAGGGAATCTCTTCCGCGACCCGGTCTACAGGAAGCAGGCCTTTCTGAAGCTGGGGAACAGGGATCGCTTTTTCTATACCGAGCTGACGCTCACACCGGTGCAGCTCATGATCTTTGACGACGATTCCGTCGGCGAAGCCGACTATGAGGATTCCTATCCGCTTGTCAAGCATTACAGCGACCCGTTCGGCGTGACCATGGCGCGAACCGGCTACAATGTCAGCCCCGACTCGGCCGACGTGATGGCGCTGATGAAGATCGGCGGACTGTGGACGGCCAATCACCACCACATGGATTTCGGACACTTTCAGCTTTATTACAAGGGCATTCTGGCATCCGATTCCGGCGCCTATATTCATTACGGCTCTCCGCACGACATGAGCTACAACAAGCAAACGGTTGCGCACAACTGCATTCTGATCCACAAGCCGGGCGAAACAAACGGCAGGGCGGTCAATTCCGGCGGACAGCTCATGGTGCCGGGCGAGGTGCTTGACCTGTCGGCATGGCTTTCGGATCCGCGCTTCCGCATGGCGTCCGTTCTGGGGCACGACGAAAACCCTGCCTTCACCTATATCGGAGGGGACATCACAGGCGCATACGGCGCGAAGGCCGAAAAGGTGATCCGTCGCATGGCGTTTGTGCCGACGGGCGACCCCGTTATCCCTGCACTTATGCTGGTGTATGACCGTGTGACCGCCGCCGATGCTTCCTACCGCAAAGCCTCTCTGCTGCACTGTCAGGAGGAGCCGGAGATCAGCGGCAGCCGTGTTACCATCCGCCGCACCGCATGTCCGAAGTGCCTGTTCGGCCCGGAGACGCAGTACAACGGGATGCTGGTGGCGCAGATGCTGCTGCCGCACGGGGCACGGCTGACGGCGCTGGGCGGAAAGGGGGAGGAGTTCCTGATTGACGGCAAGAATTACCCCTATGACGTCACCGGCCAGCTCAAGGAGTGTGTGGAGACCGGCTGGGGCAGAATTGAGGTTTCACCCGGCAGCCCCGCCAAAACCGATTATTTTCTGAACGCCATGTACGTCTGCGACAACGGCTGTACCCGCAGTGAGCGTGCGGCGCTGCTTGAGAGCGAGGACTTCTGGGGCGTGCAGCTTCTCTCGCATGCGGTGTTCTTCCCGAAGGACGAGGACGTATATGGTGGGGAAATGATCCTTCGCATCGACAATACGGGCGGAGATCCGGTCCGGTGGCATGTAACCGGATTGAAGGGAGGTGTCTGGAGCGTCATTTCCGAGGGGAACGAGCTGTGCCGTTCGTATGTCAGCGATCAGAGCGGCGTGCTGACTGTCACAGTATCCCGGCCGGAGCTGCGCTTCTGCTACAGCCGGAGCTGAACGGCACGGCAGATCGCAAAATGAATCCATCCGCGTTGCCAATTATTCAAATACTCTGAATTGAAAGAAGGGAAAGAAGATGAAAAAACTGATCGTTTTATTGCTTGCAATCTGTCTTGCCATCCCGATGGTGAGCTGCGGAAACAAAGAGGAAAACGGCGGGGGCACCACTGATACCACCGGCGGCAACAACGTGAGCGGTACGGGTGATGACGACCGGTCAAACGCGGTCAGCAGCCTGCCAGAGGGACTGGATTTTGACAATTCCAGTATCAACATTGTGATCAGGGACCGCGACGACATTGCATTTGAAATCGACCCCGATGCCAATACGGTAGATGTGCTCGCAACCGAAATTGCCAGGCGCAATACCTCTGTGCAGGATACACTGAACGTGGCTTTCCAATTTCAGAGGCTGCCCGGCACCTTTGCGCAAAAGGATTCGTTTATCAGTACCATCCGCAACAACAGGCAGCTCTCCGGTAACGATTTGTACGATCTTGTTATGGGGCCGAACTATTCACTGACTCCTTTGATGGTAGAGGGCTATTTTGCCAATCTTTATAATGTGCCTTATCTTGATCTGGGGGCCGATTGGTGGAACGGCAACTTCAATGACGAGTGCTCTTATGCAGGTAAGCTGTATATGACCGAGGGAGAGCTGATGCTCTCGATGATCGACAGTGCGTTTGTCATGTTCTTTGACACGGCAAATTTCCGCGATCTCGTACCGGATCAGGATATTTATGATATTGTGCGCAGCGGAGACTGGACGCTTGACCTGCTTTCCAGCTTTGTCAAGGATGTTTATGTGGATAACAACGGCGACTCCGCGAAGGACAGCGGCGATCTTTTCGGAATGGTTTCTCCCGCGTTTGCCAGCGGACGCGACGGATTCCAAACTGCATTCGGCGTGAGCGTGACAACCAAGGAGGACGACGGCAGAATCACCCTGAATTTCAACAGTGAACGAAATGTCAATATCTATGATGATTTTTACACCTTTTTGCACGACAACGAGGGCGTATATGTGAACGGGAACAATGACGCCGCGCGGGAGGACTGCCGCAGCATGTTCCAGAACGGGCGTGTGATTTTCATCACCGAGCTGCTCAACTATGCGGGCATTCTCCGCGGGCTGGAACGGGAATACGGCGTCATTCCTCTTCCAAAATATGACAGCTCTCAAAACAGCTATTCCGTGGCCTCTGAGGCCGTACATTCCCAGCTTTCTGTGTTCGCGTATTCCCCCCGCCAGGAGGCTGCCGGCGCGGTGGCGGAGATGCTGTGCTTTTTGACCTACCGTGATGTGACGCTGGACTATTACGATACTGTGAAATACCGTAACCAGAAAACGCCCGAGGCGGTAGAAATGCTGGATCTGATTGTGTCCTCGATCACCAGCAATTTCGGCGCACAGTTCAGCTCTGAAATGGCCACTCCGTTCCCAACGCCCATTGGAGAAAAGAACAACATCAGCGATCAGCTCTCCTCTCAGCAGGATCGGATGCAGACACTGATGGACAACTTCAAGCGCAAAATTCAGGCCTTGCCGTAAGCGGTCGAGAGGAGCCGTCAGCATGGGGAGAACAGAACTGAAGCGGCGTGCGTTTGCCTATATCGACAGCATCCGGGAGACCATCATTCGTCACGGAAAAACTGTGGAAGGTATGCCTGAACTGGGCTACCGGGAGCAGCGTACATCTGCCTATGTCAAACAGGAAATGGAACGGCTTTCTCTGGCGGATGTGCGGAATGTGGCGTATACCGGCGTTGCCTCCGCGCTCCGCCCCAGGGCGGGCGGAGAGAACGTCTGTCTGATCGGAGAGTTGGACGCTGTGCTCACACCGGACTGCCCATACGCGGATCCCGCCACCGGAGCGGCACACACCTGCGGGCACAATATTCAGATCGCCCAGCTTCTCGGCTGTGCCGATGCGATCAAAAACAGCGGCATTGCCCGGGAGCTGGACGGAAATGTGACCTTCCTTGCCGTTCCGGCGGAGGAGTTCGTCGATCTGGATTATCGCCGGAAGCTAAAGGAAGAAGGGCGGATTCAAAAACTCAGCGGAAAACAGGAGCTGATCGCATCCGGCTTTTTCCGGGATGTTTCCTGCGCCATGATGGTGCACTCCCAGCCGAACTGCCCGGAGGCGGCCTGCTTCATCGATTGCCGCAGCCTTGGCTTTGTGGCCAAAAAGATCCGCTTCATCGGCAAGGCGGCGCACGCGGGAGGCGCGCCCTACGAGGGAATCAATGCCCTGAACGCAGCCATGGCTGCCATCATGTGCATTCATGCCATGCGCGAGACCTTCCGTGACGAGGACAAAATCCGGGTGCACCCGATCATCACGCACGGCGGGGATCTGGTCAACATTGTTCCCGCCGATGTGACAATGGAGACCTATGTGAGGGGGGCAACCCCCTCGGCGGTCGAGGACGCCTGCGCTAAGGTGGACAGGGCCATCCGGGGCGCCGCATATGCCGTGGGGGCACAGGTTGAAATCACCGATGTGGGCGGATACGCCCCGTTACAGCAGAACCGGCAGCTCGGAGCGCTGTTTGAGGAGAATGCAAAGCTCTTTTTGGATGGAAATCGGATTTATCACGGAGTGGATATGGTCGGTTCCACCGATATGGGGGATCTGAGTCTGGAGCTTCCCGCCATTCAGCCAACCTTCGGCGGCTACTGCGGGGGGGCGCACAGTGCCGAATTTCGCAGCGTCGACGACGAGATCACGCATATATTGCCGGTCAAAATTCTCACGGCTACCGTCATAGATCTGCTGGCGGACCGTGCACAGAACGCATGCCGGATCCGGGAGGAATTTGTACAATCGCCTTCCGAGGCGGAGCAGCCCCAATCACGGTTGGCGTTTTGATGAATTATGCTTTTTCGCTAAACTGAACCGATCTCCGGCAAATGAACTTTGCTGTTTGACGGTCTCGGGTAATTGGGGTTGTTTGGCGGAAAAGAAATCCGCAGGCGGCGCATCATCGGAATTGCGCGGGATTGCCTGCAGTTACAGAAAGGAATGAACAGTTGTGTTAAATGAAGAAATATTGCAGCAGATGCTGACAGCACCTTCTCAGAAGCTGATTGAGGATATCAAACGCATCGAGGGCGACATCATCGTGCTTGGAGCGGGAGGAAAGATGGGGCCCTCACTCTGTGTGCTGGCTGCAAAAGCAGTCCGTGCGGCGGGAATTTCCAAGCGTGTGATTGCGGTTTCCCGCTTCAGCTCGGCCGATTCCATGCGGGAGCTGGAGGAAAACGGTGTGGAAATCATCCGCGCCGATCTGCAGAACCCGGAGGAGCTTGCCCGCTTGCCTGAGGCTCCGAATGTGATCTATATGGCCGGCAGAAAATTCGGGACCGAGGGGCACGAATGGGAAACGTGGGGCATGAACGCCACGCTTTCGGCCTTTGTGGCGGAAAAGTACAGGAACTCCCGCATTGTTGCGTTTTCTTCGGCCAATATTTATGCCATTTCTCCCGCCTGTCAGGGAGGCTCCTGCGAGAGCGACCCGGTTGTTCCCTGCGGAGAGTATCCTATGAGCTGTCTGGCAAGGGAGCGGGCTTTTGAATATGCCGCCAACAAATACGGTACCAAAGTCTTTCTTTATCGGCTTTGCTTTGCCATTGCGCTGAACTACGGTGTGCTGTGCGACATTGCCACCAATATTCAGAATGGAACACCCATTCAACTGGGCAATGCCTGCGTGAACTACATCTGGCAGGGAAGCGCAAACGAGTATGCAATCCGCGCGCTGCTGTATGCCGACTCGCCTGCGGTCAAAATGAACATCTCCGGTCCCGAGGTGATTTCGGTCAGATATGCGGCCGAGCGCATCGGCAAGGGGCTTGGAATCGAGCCGGTATTTGAGGGAATACCTCAGAACGACGCATACCTCGTGAACACCATGCGGTGCACCGAGACATTTGGATATCCGGCGTTCTCGGCGGGACAACTGATCGATATGCAGATCGACTGGATGAAGAGCAAATGCGGAACGCTGAATAAGCCTACCCACTTTGAGGCCAGAAACGGGAAATACTGATGGCAGTGAGAACAAGACCGCTGGAAAGAAACGCCGAACGCACCAAAGCCAATATCCTGAACGCCGCCATTGCCGAGTTTGCCGAAAAGGGCTTTGCCGGGGCGCGGGTGGACGCAATTTCAGAAATGGCGGGCTGCAACAAAGGCATGATCTATCAGTATTACGATTCCAAGGAGGGCTTGTATGAAGCCGTGCTTGCGCATGAGTATCAGGTGCTTTCCCAAATAGAGGCCGAGATTATTCAGAACTATACCGATCCAGGCGAGCTGATCGATACCATTGTGGACAGATATTTTGATTTTCTGATCGGGCACCCCGATTTTGTCAAAATTATCATGTGGGAGAATCTCAATGAAGGGCGCTCGGTCAAACACAATGCCGATCTGGGCAGCGTCAAAACGCCCATTATTGAGTGCGTTCGCGAGGCTGTCCGGAAGGGCAGGGAGCAGGGGATTTTCAATGAAAATGCCAACAGCAAAATGGTGGTGTTTGCATTGATTACCGGAGCGTTTTCCTATTTTTCCAACTGCTACACCCTGCCGGTGATTCTGAGAGTCGATCTGAATCATTCCGACTTTCTGATCTCACATAAGGAGATTGTTAAGGCCGGGATCCGGAGTTATCTGAAGAAATAAACGAAAACGGACGCCTCCGCTGTGTCCGGAAAGGATAAGTGATGAAAATATTGGTTACGATGCCGGTAGGAGAGGTTCGCGAGAGCTTTCTTCCTCTGCAGGTGCGCGAGCGTCTGGAGTCGGTGGCCGAGGTGGAATACAACACCATGGAGCGAAACTTTACTCCGGAAGAGCTGAAGGAGCGCCTGCGAGGCAAGGATATTGCCCTGACGGGCTGGGGAACCGGTCTGTTTGACGAAACGGTGCTTGAGGGAAACGACACTCTTCGTCTCATCGCGCACACGGGCGGGTCGGTCACGCCTGTGATGTCGGATGAGGCATACGAAAGAGGGATCCGCGTCATCAGCGGAAACGAAATGTATGCCGAGTCGGTGGCGGAATCTGTCATTGCCTACGCGCTTGCGTCTCTTCGCCGCATTCCCGAGTTTATTGACCGCACCCGCAGCGGGGATTGGTATCACGCCGGTGAGGTGTGGGAGGGGCTGCTCGACCAGACGGTCGGCGTCATCGGCTTCGGCATGACCTCCCGGCATCTGTTCCGCATGGGCAAGGCCTTCCGGCTGAAATTCAAGGTGCTCGAAAAGCCTTATCTCACGTCCGAGGTTCAGCAGGAGTATGGTTTTACAACCGCATCGCTGGAGGAAATTTTCCGGACCTGCAAAATTGTCTCGCTGCACTGTGGTATGACAAAATCCTATTATCATCTGGTGAACCGACGTCTGCTGGAAATGATGCCGGACGGCGCCCTGCTCATCAACACGGCCAGAGGCCCTGTGATCGACGAACAGGCGCTGGTCGCCGAGCTGAAGCGGGGCAGAATCAAGGCGGTGCTTGATGTGTACGAGCAGGAGCCTCTGCCGGCCGACAGCGAGCTGCGCAGTCTGCCCAACGTCTACAGCATTCCGCACATGGGCGGCCCGACCTTTGACCGCCGCTGGATGATTGCCATGGCGCTCATCGATGACATTGAGCGGCTGGAACGCGGGGAAGCGCTGCACATGGAGATCACGCGCGAATACGCCTCCCACATGTCGGATCGGGCCTCCACCTGAGCGGCGGAAAAGAGGGCCGTATGCGTTATGTAATCGGGCTGGACGTCGGCACCACCGGCACCAAGGCCGTTGTGTGTGACGAGAGCGGATGCATTCACGGCAAAGGCTACCGGGAATATGAGCTGATGTTTGGGGAGCACGGCGAGGTGGAGCAGCGCGCGCAGGATTGGTATGAGGCGGCAAAGGGGGCAGTACGGGAGGCCTGCGCGGCTTCAGGGGTTCCGGGCAGCGCCATCGAGGCGGTTTCGCTTTCCACGCAAGGGGGGAGCATGCTGGCGGTGGACCGGAATTTTGCGCCGCTGACCAATGTGATGACCTGGATGGATCAGCGCGCTGCCGCCGAGGCGGACGAGCTCTGCGCGGCCATCGGCACCGAGGAGCTGTATCGAGCATCTGGCTGGAAGCCCGGCGCGGCTTACGATTGTGCCAAGATCCTCTGGCTCCGCAGGCATCGGCCGGAGATTTTCGCGCGTACAGCATCGTTTGTCACCACGCTGGAATACATGAATATGCGCCTGACCGGCAGGAATGTCAGCGATCCGAGCAATGCCGCCATCCGGATCCTGTATCACATCCGGGAGGGACGGTATGACCAGAGGATTCTGTCGTTTCTGGGCATTTCCGTGTCTCAACTGCCGCAGATTCTGCCGGCGGGCTGTGAAATCGGCTGCCTGACCGAAGCCGCCGCACGGGATTTGGGGCTGCACACCGGGGTGCGGGTGTACAACGGTGCGCACGATCAGTACTGCGCGTCGCTGGGAGCCGGCGCGGTGTCGGTGGGCGACATGCTGGTGGCAACCGGAACGGCATGGGTGGTGCTGGGCGTAACCGATCGGCTGATCACCTCGGATACCTATGTCTCACCGGGTATCCATCCGGTCAAAGGACTTTGCGGAGCAATGGCATCGCTGGTCAGCGCCGGTTCAGTGCTCAAGTGGTATAAAAATCTCATTGGAGAGGACTACGCTTCTTTGGACGAGGGAGCCGCTTTGCGGCGGGATCACGCGGCCGACCTCTTCTTTGCCCCCTATCTTGGGGGCGCGGGCTTCCCGCATGCCGATCCCAACACCCCCTCGCGGCTGATCGGGCTGAAGCTCGCGCACGACCGCTATGACATCGCGCGCGCCCTGATGGAAGGGGTTGCCTTTGAGGTCCGTACGGTGCTGGAGGAATACCGGCGGCTCGGCTGCCCGGTGCGCCGGCTGTATATGACCGGGAGAACCGCGCACAGCCGGCTTTGGCGAGGGCTTGTGCGGGATGTGGCCGGGTGCGAAATTCTCGTTACCGACGAGCCGGATACCTGCTGTGTGGGGGCGGCCATGCTTGCCGTCTGCGGTATCGGTATATATCCGTCGCTTTCGGAAACGGCCGGGCGGATGTCGCGCATTTCCTGCCGGGATATTCCGGATCCTGAAAACACGGCTTTTTATCAACAAAAATATCAGCGCTATCAAGCCCTGATCCATCCATAATTCAAAATCTGCTCAATTTCTACGATGAAAGGAGAAAAAACAATGGAATTCAAGGTATATCAAAAGGAGCTGGAGCTGCAGTCCCGGGGATGGATCCCCACCTTTCACGATGTTTCAAAGGAGGTACTGGAAATCGTGCAGGCGTCCGGGGTGAAGAACGGGACCTGCTGCATTGCGTCCCACCACACAACCTGCTCGGTGATGGTGCAGGAGTGCTCGCACGACATCGATTCGTTCGACCTCGAGTACCTTCAGCACGATCTGCTGGACATCATGCGCAAGCTGGTGCCCGACTTCCGGGAGGAGCATCAGTACCGTCATCCGGGGCCGATTCATGCGCAGTTCGGGCGGTATGTCAACGAGCCGGGCGATTTTACCAGTATGAATACCGACGGGCATCTGCGCTCGGTCTTTTTCGGGCGGAGCGAGACCATGACGATCAAGGACGGAGTTCTGGACGGCGGAGAGTTCGCGCATATCTACTTTATCGACTGGGATCAGGTCAGAGCACGCCGCCGTCAGCTCAACATCACGGTTATGGGCACCACCGAGGATGTGGTCGACCGCAAATGGAACAACGGAGAGGTCATCAACACGCTGCACAAGTTCACCGATGAGGAAAAGGCCTTCGACGTACACTACACCCTGCAGCAGGAAAGGTAAAACGATGAAAAAAAGCATCCGTACCCCATATTTTGAAATCGGAACCAAAAACTACATCTACGGGGATCAGGTTCTTGAATACGCGCTGGCGGCCGACCGCGCAGCCGAAAAATACGACATCGACGTGCTGTTTATCACCTCGCCGATTGAGATCAGGCGGGTGGCGGAGCACACGGAGCATCTCATTGTGCTGGCTCCCTATATGGACACGCTCCGGCCGGGGCGGGGCATGGCCGATATTCTGCCCGAGGGGCTGAAGGCGGCCGGCGCGCAGGGGGTGGTGGTCAATCACTGCGAAAAGCCGATGTCGCTTCCGCAGATCAAAAAGACCATCGACCGCGCGCACGAGCTGGACATGCTGGTGTTTGCCTGCGCGGATTCGGTGGCCGAGGCGCGGGCCATTGCCGAGCTGCACCCCGACATCATCAATCCCGAGCCGACCGAGCTGATCGGCGGCTCGGGGGGCGCGGTGAGCGATATGTCCTATGTGATGGACTGTATCCGCGCGATCAAGGCCATCGACCCGGAAATTCTGGTTGAGCAGGCGGCCGGCATTACGACCGGACAGCAGGTGTACGACTTTATCATGGCCGGCTCCGAGGCGGCCGGGGCAGCCTCTGGCATTATGAACGCCGCCGATCCGATCGCCAAGATCGACGAGTTGATCGCGGCGACGCGACGCGCGGCGGATGATCTGAAGCGGCGCTGACAACGATACGGAGGGAAAGAAATGGTATATCACAAAAAAGTTCAGCTGCAGTCCAACGACAAGGTCTGTACCTTTCACAACGTCACCCAGCAGGCGAAGGACGCGCTGCGGGAGTCCGGCGTCCGCAACGGCATCGTGGTTGTGTATTCCCATCACACCACCTGCAGCGTCATCACGCAGGAGTGCGCGTTTGATCTCTCCATGACCGGGCTGGAGACGCTCCAGCAGGATTTGGTGAACGTGATGGAGGAGATCATTCCCACGCAGCGGAGCGAGGGCATGTATCTGCATCCCGGTCCCCGGGCGCTGGCGTTTGCCGAGGAGCACGGAGAGGACAACCGGGGCTGCCACAACACCGACGCGCACCTGCGCTCCTCCGTCATCGGCCGGAGCCAGACCATTGTGGTGGAGGACGGGAGCATGGATCTCGGTGAGTTCGGATTTATCTATTTTATCGATTTTGATCAGACCAGAGCGAGAACGCGGACGGTGCAGATCATGGTGATCGGAGAGTGAGGACGGTTATGAATTTTCTGGTTGATACGGCGAATCTGGAGGACATCCGGTTCTGCAACACATATTTCCCGGTCATCGGCGTCACCACCAATCCGACCCTGATTGCCCGGGAGAAGGTCGCCGACCCCGTGGCGCACATTCTTGCCATCCGCGAGATCATCGGACCGGATAAACAGCTTCACGTGCAGCTCACCGAGACAGGCTTCGAGGAGATGCTGGAGGAGGCCGGAGCGGTTGTTGCGGCCGCCGGCAAAAACACCTTTCTCAAGGTGCCGGTGTCCCCTGTGGGACTGCAGGTGACGGCGGCGCTTTCGGAGCAGGGAATCGGCGTCACCGAAACCGCCATCCTTTCGGTGGGGCAGGCCGTTCTCGCGGCACGGGCTGGCGCGCGTTACGTCGCCCCTTATGTCAGCCGGCTGGATAACATCAACGGCAAGGGTGTTGAGGTGGTCTCTCAGATTGCCGCCATTCTGCAGGGCTTCGGCATGGGGACCGAAATTCTGGCGGCCTCCTTCAAAACGGTTCAGCAGATTGTCGATGTGGGGCTTGCGGGCGGCGAAAATGTCACGGTCAACGCCGAGCTGATGCGGCAGATGGCCTCCCATCCGCTGACCGACTCGGGTATTGCCGGTTTTTCCGGCGACTGGAAGCGGCAGTACGGTGAGAGAACCCTTTTGAGCTTCCTCAGAAAATAATCCGGAAAGGTGGTTGACGGTTATGAAAAGAAAGCCAAAGGTCGGCTTTTTGCCATTGTATGTGATCACATATGATGAAAGTACGCCCTCGATGCGCGCAGTGGTGGATCGTCATGTAGCGGAGGTGGCCGGGCGGCTGGAGCGTTGCGGACTGGAGCTGACAACAGCGCCGGTTTGCCGCCTGAAGTGTGAGTTTGAGCAAGCGGTGCAGGCGTTTGAAGCGGCCGATGTGGATCTGATTGTCACACTACACGCGGCCTACTCCCCGTCACTGGAGTCGGTTGACGCGCTCTGCGCAACCAGACTCCCGCTGCTCATGCTGGATACGACCTACAACTACGAGTTCAAGCCGTATTCCTACGCGGACGGAATGCTGTATAATCACGGCATCCACGGCGTGATGGATCTGTGCAACCTGCTTCGCCGCCGCGGACGGCAGTATGAGATCATCGCTGGATTCTTCAACGAGGAAAATCCCGCGTTCGGAACGCTTTGCCGGCGGGTAAGCTGTTTTGCCAGAGCCTGTGTGGTTCTGCATGAGCTGGAGCACTCCCGTGTGGGACTGGTGGGCGAGCCGTTTGACGGAATGGGGGATTTCCGCGTGCCGTTTGACGTGCTGCGGGATACCGTGGGGATCGAGACGGTCCACTATGACATGCAGGATTTCTCCTATCTGAATTCGGTCACGCAGCAGGAAATCGACGCCGAGTATCAGGCCGATTCGGAGCGCTTTGATATGCGCATCGATCGGAAAACCTACGATTTTTCCACGCGCGTTTCTCTTGCTGTCCGCAAATGGATGCAGGATCAGCGGCTGAACGCCTTCAGCATGAATTTCAAGGCGGCGCGGAGGGATACCGCCTTTCCCACTATGCCGTTTGCCGAGGCCAGCCTTGCCATGAGCCGGGGAATCGGGTATGCCGGAGAGGGGGATGTGCTCACCGCAGCCTTTACATCGGCTTTGATGAGCGTGTTTCCGGAGGTTTCCTTTACCGAAATTTTCTGCCCGGACTGGAAGGACGGTATGCTCTTCCTGAGCCATATGGGCGAATACAACGTTGCGCTCTCCAACCCTGAGCGCAGGCCCGTGATGAGCAAAAAGGATTTTGTGTTCGGCGACGCGGATGACCCCGCCATCGTGCTCGCTCCCTTCAGGCCGGGGCGCGTGGTGTTTCTGAGCCTGAACCCGGTATCGGATAACCGATTTGAGATCTTCGCCGCCGGCGGCAGCATGCTCTACACGCCAAACGACAATCAGCAGAACTATGTGGTTTCCGGGTGGTTCAAGCCGGACCAGGCTCTGCCGGAATTTCTCGAGGCGTACAGCCACGCGGGCGGAATGCACCATGCGGCGCTGATCTATGCGGACGCGGATACGGAGGACATTGTCGCCGCGCTGAGCCGTCTGGTGGAAAGCAGAGGTGCCCGGAATGGATGAGGGGCTGAGCCTGATGGAGTGCGTGCGGCAGGTATACCGCATCGAGTCCGAATGCATCCGGGAGATGGAGAGCGTTCTGGAGGAGGACGCTTTCCTGCGGGCGGTTGAGCTGCTGCGGGCGGCGCCCCGCATCGGCACCTCGGGCTGCGGGCATTCCGGCATTGTCTGCCGGCATTTTGCTCACCTGCTGTGCTGCATCGAGCGCCCCGCGCGCTTCCTCTCGCCGGCCGAGGCCGTGCACGGGGCTTCGGGCTATCTCCAGCCCGGTGACGTGATGGTGTTCGCCTCGCGCGGGGGCAAGACGGGGGAACTGCTGCCAATTATGGAAATCTGCCGGAAAAAAGGCGTCTCGACCATTACCGTCACCGAGAATGCGGAATCCCCGCTGGCCCGGCAGGCGGATGTGGTGCTGCGCCTGAAAATCAATCGGGAAACCGACCGCTGGAACGCGCAGGGCACCACCTCCACCACCGCGCAGTGTGTGGTGTTCCACGCTCTGCAGACCGCGCTGATCGAGGCCACGGATTACCGGAACGAGCAGTTTGCTGTGATTCATCCGGGCGGCGCGGTCGGAGAACGGCTGAAAAAGCAGCGCACCGGGCAGGAGCGGTGAGTCCTTGCAGCGTCGCATGCGTTTCCGAAAGGCACATAAAAGGAGCTGTCCTGAAAATTCCATAGAAACAGACTGCCATTCCGGTGTTGAACCGCGATGACAGTCTGTTCTTGTTTTTCGATATTGCTTCCCGAAGGGGGCCGTTTTCACTGCGGGAGCGATGTGGTGCGTGGCTTCGCGTGAAAACGCTCGGCATACTGCATAGGCGAGATTCCCACGTTTTTCCTGAACACCGAATAAAAGTGAAAGCCGTTCCCGAATCCGACCTGCGCCGCGACGTCGCCGATGCTGCTCCAAACGCCGAAACGGATGATGTAAAGCGCCCGGCTGATCCGGATCTCCAGAAGAATCTGGTGAACGGTCTTTCCGGTGTAGGCCTTGAAATCATGGCAGAGCTTTGACCGGCTGACAAAAAAAGCGCTTGCCAGTTCTTCAAGGGAAACCTGCTCCGCGTAGTGCTCGTTGAGGTGCCGGATCACGCTGTTGATATAGTTTGTGGTTGCCGGGGAGCGGATGATGCTCTCCTCCGGAGTGTCGTCCAGCACGGCATTCAGCAGCAGCAAAAACAACAGCTTTTGCTGCTCGGGGTAGTGCGCCTTTTTCAGAAAGTGCTTCTGCATCTGCCGAAGCTCCTGTGCCTGCTCATCGGAGAGCAGAAAAAAGGTGCTCGCAAACTCCCGGTGGCTGTCCAGCTTTCCGAAGGGGACAGCGTAGTCCGCAAGCATTTTTTCGCCGAAATAAAACACCGTCCGGTCGATCGGGGCTCCTGTGGGAAAGTTGGCGTAGTGCAGACAAAACGGCGCGCACAGCTCGAGAAAGGGCTGCTCCAGACACAGCGGAAAGGTGTTGATCCGGGCGTCGGTTGTCACCCGGTCAAGAATCAGCAAAGCCTCATAATGCGGATGCAGGTGCATGGCCGGCATGGTGCCGGGGTAGGGCGACGGAAAGTAGGCGTATGAAAAGTCAAAGCCATAATCCTCATAAAACGGCATGTTGCTCCTCCGCTTTTTGTTCAGATATTCCAATGGATATTGTAACAGGTTTTGGCGCAAAAGTCAACTGTTCTTTGAAAAATACTCTACAAAAATATAGATAATCTTTTGGTAAATCTGCTAATTATCCAATAATTGTTGGACGAAATCGTAGAAATTGGCTTAAAATGCGGATGTTTAGGAATTTACAGCAGGGCATGGGATGGTGTATAATTATTGTGTGAATGTTCCGGCGCCGTCCGGGGGGCTAACGGCTGGCGAAAAGGCTGTCCCTCCGGGCTGGGCGGAGCAATCCGAAATCTGATTGAGGAGGATAATATGATGGCAGGAAAAACAATCAGGCTGCTGACGCTTTCAATGGCGGTGCTGCTCCTGTTCACGCTGGCTGCCTGCAAAGGCGGCGGAGATGGGACGGGTACGTCCGGGAGCGCAACCACTCCGTCGTCTCCGGAAGGTACGCAGGAGGGGCAGTCCGCACTGGACAGGACAGGCCTGGAGATTCGGGATTATCAGAACGGTACCATGAACATCTGGTATTCCACCCTGACGGGGTGGAAGCCCTATCCGCTGGACGTCAGCGCGCAGGAGGCCGAGGCCGATCTTGTTTATGAGGCGGGCTTTGACCGCAACGATGTGATGCAGGAGCTGCTCAATATCAATATTGTATACCATCCCAACGAGTCCAACCCCAACGCGACAGACGACAGCGGGGATGTTGCCGCCCTGCGGAATCTTCGCCTGAGCGGGGACGACGCCAACTACGATATGATTATGACCGGTGGCACCCCCTGCTCCACGCTCACGCTGGAGGGGTTCTTTGACGATCTCAACAATTACAGCTACATCAAACCGGACGCCGACTACTACGAGGCGGACGTCAACGAGCAGATTCGCTTTAAGGGCTACCAGTATTTTGCCTGCGGCTACTATTCGGTGATGAATACCGCGGCGCTGGACGTGACCTTTGTCAATCGCGCGATTGTGGAGGATTACACCGACTATACCATGGATCAGCTTTATGAGCTTGCGCTGAACAACGAGTGGACGGCCGAGCTGATGATGGAGATCGGTTCGGTATACGCCACGCCGGACGACAACACCGGGGATTATCAGACCGACCGCTATGGCTTCATCATGTCCCGCAACTATGCGCAGAATATGTTCTATGATCTTGGCGGCACAGCCGTAGCGTGGAACGAAAATACCGGGGAATATGAATGCACGCTGAACAGCACCGAGAACATTGAGCTTCTGGATTGGATCCGCACAGTGTTCACCTCCCGGGACGGCAGGGAGGTTGGCATCATTCATAACGACCAGCACGACAGAGCCTTCCTTGCGGGCGCGGCTCCGTTTATGACGGTCAACTACTACTGCCTGTGGAGCATGATCGACAGCGACCTGCTCTGGGGCATTCTGCCGCCTCCGCTGCGCGCGGCAGGGGAGCAGTACCGCTCCTATTCGGACGTTTGGAACCTGAACTTCGCGGGCATTCCCATCGGCTGTGCCGACACCGACAAGGCGTCCTATCTTTATGAGATTTACATGTGCCTCTCCTACGACTATGTATATCCGGCTTATTACGAGCAGTGCTTCCGCACGCAGTATCAGCCCGACGCGCCCTCCGCACAGGTATTTGATATCGTGGCGCAGAGCCGCACGCTCTGCATCGCCAACATCTATGGCGCGCTCAATCAGCATCCCATGATCGGGGACATCACCGGCAGCATGGAATGGGAGGTGGTCTCCAATGTACAGATCATTGTCGCGGCCATCAACGCAAGGCTCGAGGAGCTGAACGACACGTTTGTCTGATAACGCAGAAAGGAGAACATGACATATGACGAAGAATTCGAAGCGACTTTGGCTCACCGGGCTGTTGGCCTGTCTGCTTGTCTCGATGGTTTTATTTGCCTCCTGTAAGGGGAAGGAGGATCCGTCCGGGACCGGAACCGACCCCGTAACCTCGGGTGAGGGGCAGACCCCGTCCGTGCCCGATCTGGAGGCCTTCCCGGTGTTCGACGGGACGCAGTACACGGCGAAAATCATCTATTCCACCGAAACCGACGCCGACATCACCACTCTGCGCGGGACGCTCTCCAAGCAGATGAAGGACCTGTTCGGCGCGGCTCCCGAGATGGCAAAGGACACCGATTCGGCTGCCGACTCCTCGGTGGTGGAGATTTTGCTCGGTCAGACCAATCGCCCCGAGAGCGCGCTGCCGGACGCCGGAGAGCACGACGCATGGGTGTATGTCGGCATCCGCGGCAACAAGCTGGTCATCAACGGCTCCAACGCCTATATGCTGGAGCAGGCGGTCAACCATTTTATCAGCGAGTGCCTGCCTGCAGAGGGGGGAGCCTACACCTTCGAGTCCGGCTCCAACTATCAGACCCTGCGGGCGGACTGGCAGGCCGATGGCTGGCTGCTCAATGAGCTGCCCTATTACGCGGGGCAGAACCCCCGCTACGCCACATCGGTCTATGATGCGGGCAGAATGCTGACCAATCTTGGCGGCAGCGCTTCGGAGTCCGCAAAGGTGATGATGATTTCCCAGACCTCGCAGGATGAGTTCAACGCCTATGTGGAAAAGCTGAAGGGCGTGGGATACACCGAGGTTGCCCGGGATACGCTGGAGAACGGCAGGAATGTGTACGTCACGCTCACCGACGGGACCAATCAGGTCTATACCTATTTCACCTCGGCGCGCCGCCTGGTCAATGTGATTGTGGACAATGCCTCGGCTGCGGCCGCCGACATTTCGGCTGCCGACCCGGGCACGCCGGGCGAGGGCGTGGAGATCTACCAGTACGGCCTGAACATGGATCCTGCCGATTACGACTGGTCCGGTGTGAGCGGCTACAACAATAACGGAATGCTCTACATCATCAAATGCGCCGACAACAGCCTGATTCTGGTCGACGGGGGCGACGCTCTGCAGATGCTCGGAACCGAGGGGACCGAGGAAGCGCCGATGGCGGAGCTGAACCGCTTCCTGCACGAGATCACCGACACCGCAGAGGGCGAGCGCGTCACCATCGCCTGCTGGTTCCTCACCCATGCCCACGGCGACCATATGAACGGCTTTGCGGAGTTCCTCGGCGCATATCATGAGCAGTACGATCTCCGGGCGGTGTGCGCAAACCTGCCTTACGACCTGATTGAGGACGTCAACGGTACGCTGGGCGGCATTTCGGGCGTGATTACCGCCAACTATCCGGACTGCAAGGAGATCAAAATTCACACCGGGCAGAAGCTGGAGTTCGCCGGCGTTTCCATGCAGGCGCTCTACACGCACGAGGACAGCCTTGTGGTCACAAACGGGCTTTCCCAGCTCCGCGATCAGGACTTTAACAACACCAGCACGGTGATGAAGGTGACGGCGGGAGACATGACCATGCTGATTCTGGGAGACTCCTTTACCTACGTGGAGGATTATCTGCTGCGCGCCTACACCAAGGATACGCTGTCCTGCGACATCATTCAGGTGGCGCACCACGCCTTCAACCAGATGGACGCACTCTACCGGACCGTTCAGGCGAAGGTCGCTCTCTTCCCGCAGAGCTACGGGGTGTTCCAGCACCGTGTGGAGGCATGGGAAATCACAGCCAAAAATTCGATTGAAAAATATATTTACGAATACGCCGATCCGGATATGATCTTTTTTGCCGGCAAGGCGGAAAAAACCGTTGGTCTTGCTCTGGTCGGCGGGGAGATTCAGGTCATTCTCACTCCCGAGCCGATACCGGACATTTCCGGCGGCACCGTGACCGTCGGCGAGGACGACGACCCGACCGAATGGGGCGAGCTGCAATTGATCTGACCGAGGCCGTTTCCGACCGTTCATCACGGCGGGCAGCGCCCGCAGGCACGGCCCGCCGAAAAATCACATAAGAGAGGAAATCACGATGAAAAAACTGTTTGCAAGTCTACTGATCTGTGCAATGCTGTTGTCCGTGCTTCCCATTCTGACCTTCGCGGAGGAAGCCGGGGCCGCGCCCACAGGAACGCATCCGTACGACATTCCCGCCGACGCCGAAACCTTTGTCATCGGCGAGGATACGTATACCGTCATCCGGGAGTGGGGAGATCTGACCGGCACGCTGAACAAAGCCGTGCTGGCGGGCGACATTGCCGCGCCCGCAAATACGGTGTTGTCGGCCGCGCTGGCGGCGCTGGGAGACGGCGCGGTCATCGAGGGCAACGGCTATGCCCTGACCGGCTTTGCGGTGGAGACCACCGGCGAGATGGGGCTGTTCACCGAGCCGATCACCGGCACGGCCGAAGCGCCCGCCTCGGTTGCCATCCGCAATCTGACGGTCGGCGCGGCTGACGCCCGTATCAGCTTCCGCACATCTGCCGCTGACGATTGGAATCTCGACATGGGTGTATTCTTCGGTCAGGTGGATACCAATACCGCCATCACATTTGAAAACGTCCATGCCTACGCGGATATGGTCAACGCCAACAGCCTGAAAAAATGCGTGGCCGGTTTCGTCGGTGAGGCGACGAACACGGTTGCAGGAATCACCTTTACCGACTGCAGCTTCAGCGGCTCGGTCAGCGTACCCGATGGCGTGACCGCCGATTGCCACATGGCGGGCTTTTTAGGGGCTTACGCCTCTGCCGCGGCTCTGACCTTCACGGGCTGCGCCAACTATGCCGACATCACACACGGCAGCGCGACGGCGCGGTCTGTCGCGGGCTTTCTCGGTGATCTCTCCGGCAACCCCACGCTGACGTTTACCGACTGCCTGAACACCGGCAGCATCGTTGGCGGGACCGACGGAACCGCAACGGCCGGCGGCTACATTGCCACCCAGCAGCACTGGAAAGCAACGATTCGGGTGGAAAACTGCGTGAACACCGGAGACGTCAGCGCCAAGCAGAAGGCGGGCGGCTTCTTTCCCCGCATCTGCACCCCGTTTGTCACGGTGATTGACAGCCGCAACAGCGGCAGCGTCACCGCCGACCAATATGCCGGAGGCCTGATGGGGGAGTTCAGCTGTACGCTGCCCGACGCCGCCACCATGTCGGTCAGCGGCTTTGAGAACACCGGCGTCATTTCGGGCACGCAGGGGACCAATGCTTTTGCGGGCGGTCTGTTCGGCATCCTTCAGATTGCCGGCACGCTGCTGACGGTCAATCTTTCCGACTGCGTCAACCGCGGGGAAATCAAAACCGAAAATTTGGCTTTCAACGCCGCAAATGCATGGTACGGCGTGGGCGGACTGATCGGCATGGCGGATGTGTACGCCGAAGCCCCGCTGTCGCTGACCAACTGTATCAATACCGGAACGGTGTACGGCCCCGAGGCGGGCGGCCTCATCGGCAAGGCATATCGCCACATTGCGGGAAAGGGCGTCATCAATCTGTCTGCTTGTGTCAGCACCGGCACGCTGACCCCGACCGGCAACTCGAAAGCGGGCGGCGCGGTTGGCGTTACCTACTCCAAAAATGAGGTGCAGGTGATTCTCGACAAGACCGGCGCGTGCGGCGACGCATGGATCGGCACCGACAATTATTCCAGCCTCACCACGATTTCGGAAAGCTGCCGGCTGCTCTCCGACAATTGGCTGCCCGAGCTTTACGGCTGGCAGGACAACAGTCAGGATGCGGATAAGGAATCCCTGCGGATGCGCTTTGTTGCCACGATCGTCAACGATGATCTGACCGAGTACAGCGAGGTCGGTTATCTGATTACCGCAGTGGAGGCCGACGGCACGGTCGTCTGTACCGATAAAAAGTTCGGTGTTCATACGGTGTACGAGACGCTCAACGGCAGCAAATCCGGTCTCCCGGAGGAGTATCATGCCGCGGATGCCGGCGCAAGCTATTTTGTCGCCGTTGCCATTGACGGTATTCCGGAGGGGGCGGAGATCACCGTCACCCCGTATGCCGTGGTCGGCGGAACCGGTGCAACAATGGCTACCGGTGACAGCGAAACCTTTATCATTGCGGATGGGATGGTAAAAAAAAATTGACGCTGCGCGTGATGAGCTATAACGTGTACTACCGTCAGCTTACCTCCGGGCGGATGCAGGCCGTTGAGGCAAATATCCGCTCGGTGGCGCCCGATTGCTTCGGCATTCAGGAATGCACAATGGATTGGTACCGCTATTTCCTTGAGGCTTTTGAGGGGGAATATGCCGCCGTTGGCGTCGGCAGATACGGGAGCACTGTAAACCATGAGGTGGAACAGGTGGATCAGAACGGCAACCCCATCATCTGGCAGGGAGAAAAGGAGCCGGATATGGCAAACCCGGTGTTTTATCGGGTTGACCAGTTTGATCTTCTGGACAGCGGCACGCTTTGGCTTTCGGACACGCCGGAGACCGTGAGCTGGAGCGATAACAACGGGCAATCGCTTTTCCCCGGCATTCTGACCTATGCCATGCTGCGCCGCAGGAGTGATGGGGCGGTGTTCTATATCGCAAACACGCATCTGTATTTCGACAGTGAGTCGGTGCGCTGCATTCAGGCGGAGCAGTTGAACGCGCTGCTGTGCAATTCGACGTATTTCGACGCTTCCTGCCCGGTCTTTTTGACCGGAGATTTCAACGCCGATCAAACCTCGCAGACCTACGGATATCTGACCGGCACGGCTGGGTTTGACGACGCAAGCGAAACGGCCGCCGTCCGAACGGATCCGTACAACGGCACCTATAACAATGCGTTTTTCGGGGGAGCCGGGGCAGATATGTCGGATTGCCGGCAGTTTGACTTCTGCTTTTCAAGCAGCGGAGTGGATGAGGTAACGGCGGATCGCTATGTCGTCAGAACCGCCGCCTGCGAGCCGTTCGGCGCAAGCCCATCGGATCATTTTCCCGTGTATGCAGATTATACACTGCAATCAGATTAGGAGGGAACTTATGAACAAGAGAATATACCATGCCCCGGAGATGAACATGGCTGCTGTGGATTTTTCGGATTTGCTCACTACCGTGTCCGGTCAGGCCGAGGGCGACGGCGAGATGTATCATTGGTCGGAGCTTGGGGGGGAATGACATTTACCGCTGAACAGCCCCAAATGACAGTTCAAAAAAGTCACTTGAGCTGGAAAATATGAAGTTTTAGAAAACGAACTGGCGCTGCTTTTTGAGCGGCGTCAGTTTTGTTAGAGATCTCAATATTCCTAAAAAAGCAGACATAAAAAAGGAAATGTAGTATTATAATAGACGCACAAGCAGGGAGGGAAAAAAGATGTCAACAACCAAATACGATGAAGACTTCAAAAAAATATTTGGTTTGCCGTCTGAACGTGTGCCAAGGCTGATCTTTGCAGCACATTTGTTCTCTGATACTTGAAATACTGATCCTTCCCCATGTTGCTTTCTTGTTCCGCTCATTTTTAGGTTCCTTTCTGATTTTAAAAACCAATTTGGAAACCATTTGTTTCTGCGAGTGCAAAAAGAAAAACCAGTAGAAGCCTCAAATACAAGGTTCTACTGGTGTTTTTTTGGAGGCACCACCCGGAATCGGACCGGGGATGAAGGTTTTGCAGACCTCTGCCTTACCGCTTGGCTATGGTGCCGGATTCTGATAGAAAGAGGGTACGAAAAGCTATTCGTACCCACAAATGGAGCGGATTACGGGGCTCGAACCCGCCACCTCCACCTTGGCAAGGTGGCGCTCTACCAAATGAGCTAAATCCGCAGGAATGGTGCCTCCGGTCGGAATCGAACCAACGACACGGGGATTTTCAGTCCCCTGCTCTACCAACTGAGCTACAGAGGCATACAGCAAGGGCTGTATCTGGAAAATGGCGATCCGGATGGGGGTCGAACCCACGACCTCTAGCGTGACAGGCTAGCGCTCTAACCAACTGAGCTACCGGACCGTATCTGGTGGGAACAATAGGACTCGAACCTATGACCCTCTGCTTGTAAGGCAGATGCTCTCCCAGCTGAGCTATGCTCCCGCTGCTGACCAGCGACTTTCTTATTATAGCATAACCGACTGGTTTTGTCAATAGATTTTGGAAAACTTTTTGGAGAAATCTTCCCGCAGGGCATCACTGCTGCTCGCTCACCCCGCGACTTTCATATTATATCATATGAAGGCGGAAATGTCAAGTTTTTTTCGCAATTTTTTCTGAAAAAATTGCCGGTTTTCTTTTGCATTGTTCCGCAGGATATGTATAGGGGCTTTTCATGACGCCGGGGCATTGGTTCCGTGCGCTTCCGCGGATTTACAATCGTAAAAATCCGAACCCTGTGCCATTTGGCGGCGGGTTCGGATTCTGTGCAGATCTGCTTCGCGGCGGTTTATCGGAGATAGAACACGTCATCCGCGTCTTTCAATGGAATGGTGGGATTCATCGGGTAGTCGCCAAGAAGGAAATTGACCTCTGATTGACTGATCGAGCCGTACACACTGCCCTGTGGAACCGTGCCATAGAGCGCGCGGTAAATCATATGCGCGCCAACATAGCCCGCCAGCGGGGTGCTGTGCTTGTGCTGGTCATTGATACAGAAATCCCATCGATCCACTCCCTGCGCGATCAAGGCGTCCACCTCCTGCTTCCAGTCAAGGCAGACCAGGGAAGGGCAGCGGGAACGGGCCGTGGAGATCGCGGTTGCGTTTTCGTTGTGGGCGGGAAAGATCACAAGCGTGGTGCCGGATGCGTCACACGCTTCTTTCAGCACCTCCAGATTGCTGGCCTCCCCGGTGTTATAAAAGCCGCAGATAAAGATGATATCGTAGAGGCCATACCGGATTTCCGACATCAGAGAGGAGTCGCTGATATAGGTATCCACTGTGGCATATCCGCGGGAAACCGGAGTGACGTTGGCGTCTTTGCGGTTGTTGTCCAGCATTTCCTGCAGAATCCAGCCCACCTCGGAGCTGCCGATAAAGCTGTTGCCCAAAATCAGAAGATCGCGCTTCGGGACATCCGACAGGATGCCGAAGCCGGGGTCGGTCGCCAGCTCGGCTACCTCCGGCGCCACCAGGAGCTTTCTGGACGTGAAATCCGCAACCTCCTCGTAATTTGCCGTCAGCGTAACGGTCCGTTCTTCTCCGTCGGCTTGGTATTGGAATACAAAGCGGCAGCGGAAGGTGAGCGTCTCTCCCGAGCCGCGCTTTTCGATACATTTCTGAATGAACATGCCGGAGTGGCTTTCTTCCGTGATTTGCAGAACCTCCCACTCCGAGATATCCTCCGGCTCCCCGGAGACCATAGCCCCAATGGTTTTTCCGTTTCGGGTAATCACAATTCCGCCGCTGCTGTTCTGGGAAAGCTCCCATTCATCGGGCATATCCAAGGATAGGACCTGACGGTCGTTCTCCCACGCGAACAGCTTTTCGGAGAACTCATTTGGCTGATAGCATTCGATGTCCAGATACGCCGTATCTTCTCCGGATGGATCGGCTTCGGAGTCGGCGGGAGGGGTGTCGGTATCCGCACCGGTTTCCGTGGGGGCTTCCGGTTTCAGATGACATCCGCTGAGCAACAGGACAAAAGCCAACAGAATAGATAAAAATGATCGTTTCATACAGCCTCCTTGGGTGCTTTTTGATCATTATAACATAAAAAAATGCGTATGTCAATTATCGAATGGCATTTTTTGAGGATGACGACACATGGTTTTGGCGCGATCGGCTTTGTCTGTGATACAAAAGTACCCGGGCGGCTGCGTTCAACCGTCCGGGGCTGTACATGAGCATGAGCTATTCGGTGTACAGATACAGCTTTTTGAGAATATGATTGACAAACGGAATCTGCACGATCAGAAACCCCAGACTTGCGCCGGCCAGATTGAAAATCAGGTCATCGATGTCAAAAAAGCCGATCCGGAGCAGAGGCTGCAGCAGCTCCACCATACATATCACGCCAAAGCAAACGGCCAATGTGCGCCAATACCTGCGGAAGTGCTTGGACAGACAGGGCAAAAAGCATCCCATCGGAAGCAGCAGAATCAGATTGCCGGTGATGTTCCGGATGACAATTTCAATGTTAATGCGATCCTCCATGAGCCTTTGCACATAGTCATAAACGGACCGGAACGGGATGAGATTGGATTGTGCGAAATAGAATCCGACCGAGCCATCCGACGGAACGCGGCCATCGAGAAACAGCAGGACAAAGAGCGCAAAGCAGTAAATTCCGAATGCAGCCCATAACAGGATTCTCATCGCTTTTTTCATGTGGGTTCAGGTCCTTTCTGTGTTGTCATTGATTGGCAGATGCCGGTGGGTTCATCCATGAATAGTATCGCATAAACTCTTGGATTTGTCAATGAAAAAACAGAAAATAATTCATAAATAAAAGGCCACAGTTACTGTCAACAGGCATGCGTTGACCGGATTATGCTGGCAGAAGGCGGTTGACCGGAGTTTTTCATCCCTCGGGCGAAAAAGCGCTCACAGCAAGGAACAATTCCTGTGTGAGCGCTTTTTGCCGGTTGGGGCAGGCACGGTTCGGTTTCTGCGGGTGTATGGCTTTGACATTGCCGCCGGTAACAGAAACGACGGATTGCCGTAAAAGGGCGTGTTGTGGCGGCGGATCTCCCGATGCGTCAGCGCATGTCAATACCAATCATGCTTTTCTCCGCGGTCCAGTGCGGCGATGGAGGCCATCTCCTCCTCTGTCAGCGAAAAATCGAATACCGAAATGTTCTCGCGGATATGCTCCGGATTGCTCGAGCCTGGAATTGCCGCCACACCGCGCTGCAGATGCCAGCGAAGGATAACCTGCGCCGCCGTGCGGTTGTGCGCCTGCGCGATGGCTGTGATGGTAGGGTCGTTCAGAATCTCACCGGTGTGTCCTCTGCCGCCGAACGGGTACCATGCCTGCATGACAATGCCCAGACTGTGCATGTAGGGCACCACGTCCTGCTCCTGATAATAGATATGAATTTCATTCTGCACCAACGCCGGCATGATGTCTACCTGGGCAATAAAATCATCAATTTTCTCGATATACCAGTTGGAAAGCCCCAGCGAGCGGATTTTTCCTTCGCGTACTGCCTGCTCCATTGCCTTGTATGCGGTAACATCGTTGGCGCCGGGGTGGTGCAGGAGCATCATGTCAATATAGCCGACGTTCAGCTTGTCAAGGGCGTCCTGTATGGCTTTTTCGGGATTGGCAAACTGCTCGCCCGGGTAAATTTTGGTGATGACAAAGATTTCTTCCCGCGGAACGCCGGATTCCCGGATGGCCTCTCCGATTTCGGCTTCGTTTCCATACATGTAAGCCGTATCAATCAGCCGTACTCCGGCGTCCAGTGCCGCGCGCACCGACGCTTTGCAGGTTTCCCCGTGCAGCGAATAGGTGCCAAGCCCCAAAACCGGCATCTCGTATCCGCTGTTCAGCATCACTGTGGGCGCGTGACCGTTTGTCCCGCTCCCGAGATCAAAGGACGATACATGACTGCTTTCCATATGCAGGTTCAGCTCCTCCAACCAATCCGAAATGGTTTGCGTGTCTGTGCCTCCGGCAAAACGCCTGCCGTCGCGCCATTCTGCCGCAGGGGCGAGGGGGTGCAGGTTGTCGGCGCTGGAGCCGATCCCGCTGTTGCCGGAGGTGCAGAAGGGAATGATCACCTTGCCTGAAAAATTGTAGCTTTCCAAAAATGTATAAATGATTTTCGGGGCCTGTCCGTGCCAGATCGGGTAGCCGAGAAATACCACATCGTAGGAGCTCATGTCCGCAACGCTGTTTGCAATGGCCGGGCGCGCATCCGGGTCTGCCTGCTCCTGGTCGGCTCTGCCGCCGCTGTAATAGTCCAGATCCTCCTCGGTATAAGGCTCGGCCGGAATGATTTCATGCAGGCTGCCGCCCGCCTCCGCGGCAATCGTCCGGGCGATGCCCTCGGTGGTGCCGGTGCAGGAAAAGTAGGCGACCAGCACGGATGTATTGCCGGCTTCAGGGAAGGAGGGCGCTGTGACGGCGGAGGACGCACCGTCTGTCCCCTCCCCGCCGGTGCGGTCCGGTGGCAGCCGGCCGGAGCAGGACGTCAGGCCGTAACAGAACAGAACGAGGCAGAGAAGGAAAATGCGGTGTCGTTGCATGGCTGTGGCGCCTCCTTATTATTTTTGTTCATCAAACGCCCTGTAGAAAAAGCGTTCCAGATGATCAAACGGGATGGCATTCTTGCCGCCGCCGTCATACAGATCGGTATGAACCGCGTCCGGGATGATGAGAAGCTCCTTGTTGTCCGTGTACCTGCTGCCGTTTGTCATGGCAGCGTAAGCATCCTTGGAGAAGTAACAGGAATGCGCTTTTTCCCCGTGCATGATCAGGACGGCACTGCGAATCTCATTTGTATATTTCAGAATCGGCTGATTCATAAAAGACTCACACCCGATCACATTCCATCCGCCGTTGGAATTCAGCGATCTTGCGTGATAGCCGCGGTCGGTTTTGTAATAGCTGTGATAGTCCTTGACAAAAAACGGAGCGTCCTCCGGCAGGGGATCCACCACACCGCCGCCATGCCGGTACGCTCCGGCCTTCAGATCGGCAAGTCTCTGCGCACACATGGCAGCCTTCTTTTGGTATCGGGCTTCTGCGCTGTTCTCGCTGTCAAAGTAGCCGTTGGCGTTCACTCTCGTCATGTCATACATGGTGGATGCCACGGTAGCCTTGATCCTTGTATCCAAAGCAGCCGCGTTGAGCGCCATGCCGCCCCATCCGCAGATCCCAAGGATGCCGATCCGGTCAGGATCCACCCTGTCATGCAGGGACAGGAAATCCACCGCCGCCATAAAATCCTCCGTATTGATATCGGGAGAGGCCATATCACGCACATTTCCGCCGCTCTCACCGGTAAAGGAGGGGTCGAACGCAATGGTCAGGAAGCCTCTTTCCGCCAGTGTCTGCGCATACAGCCCGGCGCACTGCTCCTTGACCGCGCCGAATGGCCCGCAGACGGCGATGGCCGGGAGCCTTCCGTCCGCGTTCTTCGGTGCGTACAGATCTGCCGCCAGCGTGATTCCGTAACGGTTCACAAAGGTTACCTTGCAGTGCTCCACCCGATCGCTCTTGGGGAAGGTCTTGTCCCACTCGGTTACCAATTGTAATTTTTCTTTCATCATGATCAATACCCTCCTTAGATTCCTGGTTCGGTGATTTCTTTGATCCGCTTTGCGGGAACGCCCGCGACGACGGTATTGGCGGGCACGTCCTTGGTGACGACCGCGCCGGCCGCGACAACCGCGTGGTCGCCGATGGTCACGCCGGGAAGCACCGTGGCGTGCGCGCCGATCCACACGCCCTTGCCGATTACGATCGGGGCGGGGAACATGTTGGCGCGTCTGGATGGGAGCAGATCATGATTCAGGGTTGCAAGCACCACCTGGTGCCCGATCAGCGTATCGTCTCCGATCGAAATGCCGCCCTGATCCTGAAAGCAGCAGCCGGAATTGATGAACACATGCCTGCCGACCGTGATGTTTTTGCCGCAATCGGTGTAAAACGGTGGGAACAGACCGAAATCCTCGCTGACCTCTTTTCCGGTGAGCTTGGAAAACAGATGGCGCAGCTCCTCCGCCGTATGGTATTCGCCGTTGATTCTGGCAGTGATGCGGCGCGCTTCGTCGGCCATGCGGTGCATGCATTCGTGCACCTCCGAGCCGGCCTGCAGATAGGGGCGCTGTTTTACCCATTTGAGATACTGGGTGGTTGTCATACTGAAAAAACCTCCTGCTTCACATGCCCGGAGATCGCCTGATTTTCCCTGCCGGACACGTTCTGTTACCATTATAGCCAAGAGAATTGGGAATGTCAAATATATATTTTTTATGTTGAAATATAGTTGACAGCTATGCCTGCACATGATATAATGAAACTATATGTCAACAGGAGGTGTTTAATACGATGGAATTGCGTGAGCTGCGTTACTTTCTGGCGGTGGCGCGGGAGGAGAGCATTACAAAGGCGGCGGAATCACTGTACATTGCGCAGCCAAGTCTGACCAAGCAGATGCAGAATCTCGAAAAAGAAATCGGCCGGCCGTTGTTCCTTCGCGGCAGCAGGAGAATCACGCTGACCGAAACGGGCATCCTACTGAAAAAGCGCGCCGAGGAGCTGCTGGCCTTATATGAAAAAACCGAGGCGGAAATTTTGGCCCCGGAGGACACGGTTTGCGGCGACGTTTTTATCGGCGGTGGAGAGAGCTATGCCGTGCAGACCGTTGCAAAGGCGGCAAAGTCGGTGCAGGACGATTATCCGCTGGTACGCTTCAGCTTTCTGAGCAGCGATGCGGGCGACGTTATGGAGCGGCTCGACAAGGGACTGATCGATTTCGGAATTCTGGTTGATCTGACCGACCATCCCGGGCTTTCCAAATACCATTCGATCCGGCTGCCGCAGTCGGATACATGGGGCGTGCTGATGCGCAAGGACAGCCCACTGGCCGCAAAGGAGCGCATCACGGCGGACGAGCTGCGGCAGCAGCCCCTGATCTGCTCGCTCCAATCCCTCCGGAAGGGGAGCCGGATTTACGAGTGGTTCGGCGGCCGGATGGAGGGGCTGCGGCTCATGGGCAGATACAATCTGCTGTATAACGCGACCCTTTTGGTGCGGGAGGGCATCGGCTATGCCATCAGTCTGGAGCGGCTCGTCAACACCACGGGTGAGAGCGAGCTGTGCTTCCGGCCTCTGTGGCCGGCGGTGGAAACCCATCTGGATATTGTCTGGAAACGATACGCGGTATTTTCCAGACCCGCACAGGTGTTTCTGGACCGGCTGCGCATGCTGATCGGGGCGGCGGCAGACGCTCCGGATGCTCCCGAAAAGGAGAGCTGAACCGCCATGATGCAGCGCGCCGCGCAGCGGCGCCGGGCGCGGACGCAGCCCGGGACTTTCTCCGTGACCGGTTTGCAGGTTTTTGCGGGCGTTCTTGCAAATTTCAGTTGACATTCCGGCGGTTTTGCGGTATAATATTACGCAGACGTGCCCCCGCGCGGCGCGGCAGGCTCCGGACGCTCCGGCGCTTACCGGCGCCGGCTGAACGGTGGGCGTTCTCATTGCATCGGAACCGGCATTCGCACCCGAACGGCGCACTTGCGGGAAGGGAGAAACATGAATCAGGATTTGCTCAGGACCATTGAGGAAGGAATGAAATCTTTTTCCAAGGGGCAGAAACGAATTGCGGAGTATATTCTTGCGCATTATGATAAAGCGGCGTATCTCACGGCCTCCCGTCTGAGCACGCTTGTCGGCGTTTCGGAGTCGACGGTGGTGCGCTTTGCCATCGAGCTGGGGTTTGACGGTTATCCGGAGTTTCAGCATTCGCTCAAGGAGCTGATCCGCACGCGGCTGACCTCCTTCCAGCGCATGGAGGTGACCAACCAGATCATCGGGGACGGGAATGTGCTCGAAAAGGTGCTGTCATCGGACGCGGAACGCATCCGGCGCACGCTTGAGGGCATCGACAGCCACTCCTTTGAGGAGGCAGTGCGGCAGATTGTCAGTGCAAAGGCCATCTACATTCTCGGCGCACGGTCGTCCTCCTACCTTGCGGGCTTTCTCAGTCACAGCCTCGGTATGGTGTTCGACCAGGTGCGGCTGCTGCAGAGCACCTCGGGCAGCGAGATGTTTGAAAAAATCCTCCGGATCGGGCAGGGCGACGTGCTGATTGCCATCAGCTTTCCGCGCTATTCCAAACGGGTGATTCACGCCGTGGAGTATGCCCGCAGCCGCCACGCCAACGTGGTGGCGCTGACCGACAGCACGCAGTCTCCCATCGCCGGGTACGCCGACCAGCTCCTGATTGCGCAAAGCGATATGGCGTCGTTTGTGGATTCGCTCGTGGCTCCTCTGAGCATCATCAACGCGCTGATCGTGGCGGTGTCCCGCCAGAGAAGCGAGGAGGTGACCGAGCGCCTGCGGGAGCTGGAGGAGGTTTGGGATCACTACGATGTTTACGATAAAAAGAACACCTGAGGTCCCGTTGATAGCGGTTGTCGGAGGCGGTGCGGCCGGTATGATGGCGGCGATTGCCGCCGCGGAGGCCGGCGCACGGGCGGTTCTGCTGGAGCGCAACGACAGGCTCGGAAAAAAGCTGCGCATCACCGGAAAAGGACGGTGCAACCTCACAAACGACTGCGGGCGCGAGGAATTTCTCTCCCGTGTGCCCACCAACCCCCGCTTTCTCTATGCCGCGCTCACCGGCTTTTCCACGGCCGACACCAAGGCCTTTTTCGAGTCGCTTGGCGTTCCGCTCAAAACCGAGCGGGGCAGGCGGGTGTTCCCGGTATCGGACAGGGCGGGGGATGTGGTCGCCGCGCTGGAGCGCAAGTGCCGTGAGAGCGGCGTGGAGCTGCTGCATACGCGCGTCAGGAGCATTGAGACGGCGGAAGGCCGGGCAGAAGGCGTGCGGACGGCGGAGGGGCTTTTGCGGGCCGATGCGGTGATTGTGTGCACCGGGGGCAAGTCCTATCCCTCCACCGGCTCGGACGGGGACGGCTATGCGTTTGCTCGTGCCGCAGGACACACCGTGATCCCGCCGCGCCCATCGCTGGTGCCGCTCGTGGAGGACGGGGGGCTGTGTGCGGCCATGCAGGGGCTGTCCCTGCGGAACACGGGGCTGCAGGCAATCGAGCTGCGGACCGGGCGCTGCGTGTATGAGGACTTCGGCGAGCTGCTGTTCACCCATTACGGGCTGTCCGGGCCGATGGCGCTCTCGGCGTCGGCGCATCTCGCAGACGTGTGCCCGGGCAGGTACGAGATCCGGCTTGACCTCAAGCCGGCGCTGGACGGGCAGAAGCTGGACGCGCGCATCCTCTCGGATTTTGCCAAATACAAAAACCGTGATTTCGGCAATGCGCTGGGGGATCTGCTCCCGCAGAAGATGATCGGTCCGTTTGTCTCGGTGTGCGGAATCGACCCCCGCAAAAAGGTCAACGCTGTGACCCGTGCCGAGCGGGAGGTCATCCGGGAGCGGCTCAAGTGCCTGCGCATTCCGCTGGCCGGTCTGCGTCCGATTGCCGAGGCAATCATCACGAGAGGGGGCGTGGACGTGAAGGAGCTTTCCCCCAAAACCATGGAGTCCCGTCTGGTAGAGCGCCTGTATTTTGCGGGCGAGGTGCTGGATGTGGACGCCTATACCGGCGGCTACAATCTGCAAATCGCCTTTTCCACGGGGGTGGCTGCAGGGAGAAGCGCCGCCGCACGGCTCCCGCTTGCGGGAGCGGAAACAGAATAGAATGGAGGCAGGAAACCAAATGAAGTTTCAAATTGCCATAGACGGACCGAGCGGAGCCGGAAAATCCACGGTTGCCAAGGCGCTGGCAGCCCGGCTCGGTATTGTGTATGTGGATACCGGCGCGCTGTACCGCACGGTCGGGTATTATGTGCGTTCCCGGGGCGTTGATCCGCACAATGCACAGGAGGTAGAGGCGCTGCTCCCGCAGATCCGTCTGGAGCTGCGCTACGAGAACGGCGTTCAGCAGGTGTATCTGAACGGAGAGGCGATGGGCGACCGCATCCGCACGCCCGAGATGTCGATGTATGCGTCGGCGGTCTCCGCCATTCCGGCTGTCCGGAATTTTCTGCTGGACACCCAGCGTTCCATTGCAAAAGCCAACAGCGTGGTGATGGACGGCCGGGACATCGGAACCGTGATCCTGCCGAACGCCGACGTCAAAATTTATCTCACTGCCAGCGACGAGTGTCGTGCGATGCGCCGGTATGAGGAGCTGAAGGCAAAGGGCATTGATACCGATTACGAATCGGTTCTGGCCGATATGCTCGAGCGGGACAGGAACGACAGCAACCGCGCTGTGGCTCCGGCTGTCGCAGCGCCGGACGCTATTGTGTTCGATAACTCGGGTATGCAGCCTGACGAGTGCATTGCGGGATTGATGACGGTCATATCCAAGCTGATCAGGGTCTGACCGGCCGCGCGGCGCGATATGAGGGCTGTATGAGACGCGCGATGTGAGGGGCTTCCTGATCAGAGCACCCCATGGCAAGCAGCGCGATGGAGCTTTTTGCGCGCAGCAAAAAGCTCCTGCCCCCTCCAAAGCACTTTCACAATGGGCAGGGGGCGGAACATAGCGGCCCGGCTGTCCCGCGACGGTGCAATTTTGGGCGAACCTTGCCCCTGAGTGCAGTTTTGAAGGGCGTCGGGAGCAAAACGGTTTCGCGCAGCGAAACACAGACTATAGACCAAAGCAGAGGCTTTCGTCAGATTGATGAAAGTTTTGATCAAACTTTTTCAAAAGTTTGCGGGGTCAAGGGCGAGAAGCCCTTGTCGCCGCCCGCAGGCGGCGAAAACTCCTCATTTGGCGTTTCTTTTTGTGAGCTTTTTCTTTGCGCCTAC
>CALXUY010000078.1 GCA_944391805.1 uncultured Clostridia bacterium | reverse complement strand
AGGCGGCGAAATTTCTTCACCGGCGTCTCTTTTTGCGAACTTTTTCTCTGCGCCTTCTTCTTGCAGAGAAAAAGTGGCTATGGCTTTTGTACACTTTTTATTTCAACTGCCTTTTGTCTACAACCTGAGGACCGCCACGCGCCCTGACGGGCTGCGGTCCTTTTTTGTGTGTCATTGCTGACGGCATGCGGCAAATGACCATGGTATGTCGCGGTTTGTCCGCGCCTATGTGGGTCAGCGGAAATAGTAGAGCAGGCTGAAATCGGTTGCGGCGTATTCCTGCGGGGTGAGCCAGCTATCGTCCGGCTCGAGAAAGGCGCCGATGGTTTCGTTGAAATCAGAGACTGACAGGCAATACACATTCTGTGATGAATAATAGGTCAGTGACAGGCGGCGGTAGGGAGCAAGCGCGCCGTTTTTCCATACATAGGCCGTTGTGGTGTCGGTGGAAACATAGGATTCCGGCTCGGAGCCGGCGGCCTGCTCAACTTCATAGCTTTGTGTGAAGGAAAACACCGCCTGCTCTGCAGGGTAGGCGCCGAGCGTGTACAGCCCCTCAAACGCATCGGATTCCTCATATTCTCCGTTCTCCGTCTGCAAAAAAACCCGCTCGGTGAGCTGGTCGCCCGACGCTTCTACCGCAATTTTCAGGTCGTTTTTTCCGTCGAAATTGAGATCGAGGACAGCAAAGCCATAGCTGCCGCCCAGTGCTCCCACCGATTTTTCAACCTTGACCTTTTTGTCCCAGATCGTTTCCCCATTCTGGCTGACGGCAATGCGGGAGGGGCGGCCGTTGCTGCCGTAAACCGCGCAGGTGCGGTCTCCGTCGGCAACACTGTAGAGCAACTGCTGCCCGGAGGAACAGGAGGAGAGCGGGAGCAGCAGGCAGGCAGCCGACAGGCAGACGACGGACAGACCGGCCGCAAGCCGGGCAAACGAACGCGGCCGGCAATGAGCCGGGCGGCGATGGAGAGAAAAGAGCTTCATGGCAGTTCTCCTTTTTGAAATATGGATGGGGGAAGGAAAACGTCTTTCCTTCCCCCATGGATACAGCTCCGTCTGTAAGCCGGGTTCTGTCTTGAACGGTCATCAATCTGCGCATCCCGTTGCCGGAATGCTTCGGGAAGGAATTTCCCGTGCCACCTCTGGGCATATGCCGGACCGGCGCCCGATGGGGTGTTGCTTCGGATAGGGTTTACAGCGGACCCATGTCACCATGGGAACGGGTGAGCTCTTACCTCGCCTTTCCATCCTTACCGCAAAGCGGCGGTTTCTTTCTGTTGCACTTTCCCGGCGGTTACCCGCGGCCGACGTTATCGGCTATCCTGTCCTGTGAAGCCCGGACTTTCCTCACGGTAATACCTTTCGGCAACATACCGCGCGACCGTCCGGCGAAGCTGTACTGTTATTATACCGGATTTGGCCGGATTTGTCAAGCGTTTGGGGAAAATTTGGGGAAACGCCGGTGCGCGGCGCCGCTCCCCGCCGGATCAGGCACAAATCAGTCGGGCAGGGCAACGGTATCCCGCTGCGTGCCGGATCGCCGGGGGAGGGCAGGGGCAGACGGGACATCCGGGCCGGTACCCGCAGCTTCAGGCTTCCGGCGTACCGTTTCCGCCGGTTGGCGTCTGCTTTTCCTGCCTTGCGGGTAGCCCCATGATGCGCCGGAACTGCGGAACCTGAAACAGCAGAACCGCACCAATCACGGTCAGAACGGTCTCCGGCAGCATATACGCGCCGTTGTAGCAGATGGAGTAGAGCACCGGACGGTTGATCCACTCCACGCCGAAGGCCATGAATTGCTCGTAGTTGGCCCAGAGCACCACTCCGGACACGAAGTGCACCAGAAAACGCAGCACGCAAACCATCACAATGCCGCACACCATGCCGGGGATGCCCTTCCTGCGGAACAGGCCGGCCAGCCCGAGCACGGTAAAAGCGAGGATGTAGTCGAGAAAGAGGGAAGCGATCAGCATTCCCGGCGTCAGCCCGTAGCCGAACACGCCGCCCTGCAGAATTTGGAACCAGGAATAGCAGAAGGCCGAGCCAAGGCCCCATTTGATGCCATGCCGCACGGAAATCAGGCAGATAGGCAGCATCGAAAAGGCGGTGACCGTTCCGTCGAAGGGCATCCGGATCAGGACAATGTAGCTCAGTCCGACTGCAAGCGCAATCATCAGCGCGCATTCGCACAGGGTTCGGATCTGTTGGCTGCGGGATTGTACACGGTTCATTTTCAAAAAAACCTCCATAGAATGAAATTTGACCGCACGAAATCTCCGTGCGGTCAAAACACCCCCGCGGGCAAATACCCACAGGCTATGGAATCTCCCTACGACGGCATTATCCGTATCAGGTAAAAGGGTTTGGCTCGCGCCATCTCAGCCGCCGGTTTCCCGGAAGCACCCCCGATTTTATGCGGTTTTTATCGGTTCCGTGTGCGGAACGGTCATATTATAGCACATTGTGCGAAGTTTGTCAAGCCCATGTTTGCAGATTACAAAAAATGGACTGTCGGTTGTCCGGGACTGTATGCCCGCGCATATCCTGTTGTGTGACATGAGGCGGCAACCGTTCCCCAAAACGGTTGCCACGCAATTGCACCTTGGGAATGTGCTTCGGGCGGCAGACGTCAGGATCAGAAATAGTAGTTGGAGCCGATGCGCTTGATGTCGGTGGCGGAGGCCAGCACCTGCTCGTCGATCTCAATTTCGGCCGAAAGCGTATAGCATTCGTCCAGAAACAGCTTCTCCACCAGCGAGGAATTGAAGTTCTGGAACCACGGCTCGTTGATCTCCTCATCATAGGCGCCGGGCGTGGGAGCATATTTCATGATGATGTGGTAGCCTGCCGCGTCGGATGTGATTTTGACAATGTCGCCGTCCTCCATCGATTCCATCGCGGTGATGATATCCGAGAAATAGGCAAAGTCCGAGCCGACGCTGGCATAGTCCACGTTCTTTTGCAGATAATAGCCGTCGGTGTAAATCTCCTCACTGTCGCTCTCCTCGTTTTCCTCAGCCATCGCGGCTTCAAACTCCTCTGCCGTACAGCCGAGCAGCGAGTTGTACAGCTCGTCGGCGCGTTCTTGCAGCGCCTTGCGCTCCTCCTCGGTCATCTCCTCGGTTTTGGCCACACCGTCCTCATCCAGCACATAGCTCGGTACGCCGTTTTCTTTGTCGTAGGCGATGCGGGGAGATTCCTCTTCGTTGTAATTCCTTGTCGTGTAATAGATGGTGTCGCCGTTCGCGTCGGTGATCGGCGCGCCGTTTTCGTCAATTCCCTCGTAGCCGTTGATCTTGTCGTAGCAGATGGTTTTGAGCTGGGATTCCTCCACGTAGTAAATCGTGTCGCCGTTCGCGTCGGTCACGTACACATAGCGGTAATAGGGAAAGAAGATCTGCTTGAAGTGCACATAGTTTTCGGCAAGATACTCCTCCTTGACATTGTGGCCGACCAGCGAGGCGTTGGCTCCGTATTTGGCGGTCTGCACGGCGTTTACCATTTCCTCCAGGGTGTAAATCTCCCGGAGCATATTGTAGTTGATGCCGTAGCCGGACAGCACCGAATTGAGCTTGGTTTTGGAGCCGTCGCCGTGCTCCTCCAGCACGTCGTCGAGGCGATCCTCAATGCTTTGCTGCTGTGTGTCCGAAAGGGTCAGCCCCATGCTCTCAAAATACCACATGGCGGCCAGATACGTGCGGCAGTTCTCGAGAATCAGATCGCCGTAGTAATCGTTGAGCGTCTGCATATCGGTGCCGTTGAATTTGTCCTGATAATCCCAGAAGCTGTCCTGCTCGGGGGTGTAGCCGCCTACCGTATAGCCGCCCGAGACCAGCGCCCCCTTCATGCGGCTGAGCATGAACTCATAGAGGTTGACCGAAAAGGTCACCTTCACCCCGTCCTTATCGAGCGTGAGCAGGGTTTTGCCGCGGGAGGAGCAGGAGGCAAGCGGAATGGCCAGCAGCACAAGGGCGACCAGCAGGGTGCAGAGACGGATGGTGCGTTGTTTCATGGGAACAATCCTTTCTTTTATTTGTTGATGCCGGAAGCGTCCGGCGCGCTTGCACGATAGCAGGAGAGGCAGGCCTGCAGGCGTTCGAGCGCCTGCCCCGGATTTTGCAGACGCAGGCAGAGATGCGGGTCTCCCGACATGAGAATGCGCACCTGACCGGGAAAAGCGTCGGATACCTCGGACCAGCGGTCAATGTCGAGCTTTTGCGGGTAGATGTGAATTTCCTTGCCGCTCTGACGCACCGAGGTCACGCCGCAGGCGGCGGCGGTGGAGTGAATCAGCGCGATGCGGAGCAGATTGCGGGTTTCGGACGGCGGCTCGCCGTAGCGGTCCACCAGCTCGTCGGTCACATCCATCAGGTCCTCCTCGTTGGCAATCAGGGCAATTTTTTTGTAGAGCGCCATGCGCTGCGCAGGGTAGGGGACATACTTCTCGGGCAGGTATGCGTCAAAGTCCAGAGAGACCGTGCATTCGGTGTCGGGCTCGGGCGCCTCGCCCTTTTCCTCCAGAACAGCCTGGTTGAGCAGCTTGATATAGAGGTCGTAGCCGACGGCGTCGAGGTGCCCGTGCTGCTCTGCGCCCAAAAGATTGCCGGCTCCGCGGATCTCCATGTCCCGCAGCGCGATCTGAAAGCCGGCTCCGAACTCGGCGTACTCCCGGATGGCCTCCAGCCGCTTGAGCGAGATGTCCGAGAGCGCTTTGCCTGCCGGATAGGTGAAATAGGCGTATGCGCGGCGGGAGGAGCGCCCGACCCGCCCGCGGATCTGATGCAGCTGCGAAAGCCCCAGCCGGTGCGCGTTCGAAACGATGAGCGTGTTGGCGTTGGGGATGTCCACGCCGGTTTCAATGATGGTGGTGCAGACCAGAATGTCGATTTCTCCCGAGAGCATCTGCTCCCAGATCTGCTCCAGCTCATCCTTGTCCATCTTGCCGTGCCCCACGGTGACACGGGCCTCTGGAATGGCGGCCGATAATCCCGCGGCTACCGAATAGATGGTTTCCACCGCGTTGTGCAGGTAGAATACCTGTCCGCCCCGCCGCAGCTCGCGGCGGATCGCCTCCTCGATGATCAGGGGGTCTTCCTCCAGCACATAGGTCTGTACCGGCAGGCGGTCCACGGGGGCGTCGTCGAGAATCGAAATGTCCCGGATGCCCCCCATCGCCATGTTCAGCGTGCGGGGGATCGGCGTGGCCGAGAGCGAGAGAACATCCACGCCGGAGGTGACCTGCTTGAGCTTTTCCTTCTGCGCCACACCGAAGCGCTGCTCCTCGTCCACAATCACCAGTCCCAGGTCATGAAATTCCACATCCCGGGAAAGCAGGCGGTGGGTGCCCACCAGAATGTCCAGCTCTCCCCGCCGGAGTCTGCGCAGGGTCTGCGCCTGCTGCTTCGAGGTGCGGAAGCGGGAGATCATATCCACATTGACCGCAAAGCTGCGCATGCGGCTGACGATGGTCTGGTAGTGCTGCAGCGCCAGTAGAGTGGTGGGAACCAGCAGCGCCACCTGCTTGCCCCCCAGCACCGCCTTGTAGGCAGCGCGCAGCGCCACCTCGGTTTTGCCGTAGCCCACGTCCCCGCAGAGCAGGCGGTCCATGGGCACGGCGCGCATCATATCCTCTTTGATCTCGTTGGCCGCCGTGAGCTGGCTTTCGGTCTCGTCATACTCAAACGCGTCCTCAAAGGCCTTCTGGTAATGGTCGTCGGCAGGGAAGGCGTGCCCCGGGCGGCGCATTCGCTCGGCATAGAGGCGGATGAGGTCCTTGGCCATCTCCTTGACCGCGGCCTTGGCGCGGGATTTGGTCTTTTTCCAGGCGTCCCCTCCCATTTTGGAGAGCTTGACCAGCCCGTCCTCCGAGTGGGCGCCGATATATTTGGAGACCTTGTCGAGCTTTTCCACCGGCAGATAGAGCCGGTCGCTTCCGGCATACTGAATGCCGATATAGTCGCGCGTGATGCCGTCGCAGGTCATGGTTTCAATGCCGGTATATCTGCCGATGCCGTAGGCCTCGTGCACCACATAGTCCCCGGCCTCCAGCTCGGCATAGGAGAGCAGGCTCTTGGTGTTCTTTTTGACCTTTTTGCGCAGCGGGCTTTTTCCGGCCGTGCGCAGGCCGCCCTCCCGGCCGTCCGGCAGGAGCGAGAGCAGCGCCACGCGGGGAACCGGCAGCTCAAAGCCGGGCAGCACGTCCTGCCAGAGCACCGCCACACTGCCCCCCGGCATCTCCTGCGTGGATTGCGGGGAGGGAATGATTTCATAGCCCTCATCCCGCAGCCGCTGGGTGAGGCGGTTGGCCTCGGTCTCGTTTTCGGTCAGTACCAGGCAGCGGTAGCCCCCCTGCACATAGTGCTGCAGATCCTCGGCAAACAGCGTTTGATTGCCGGCGTAGGATACGGTGTGCCGGGAGCGGAAGCCGAACAGTCCGGCCAGCCTTTGATCGGAAACGCGGTAGGCGATGGAATCGATGTGCAGGGCCACAGAGTTGTCACAGAACAGCCCGAAGGCCGAAGCGGGTCTGTTGTATTCGGCATAGCGGGGGGCGATGGTGCCGCCCTCCATCAGCTCGGTGATGAGCTGATTCATGTGCCATTCGGATGCTTTGAGCCGGTCGTTGATCGCGTTGGTGCCGCGCAGCAGCACCAGCCGCCGGCCGGGCAGGTAGTCGAGCAGGCAGGCGCGCTCCTCATACACCAGCGTGACATATTTGTCCAGAAAGGGGATTTCACCGCTCCCTGTCATCGCCGTGTCGACTGCCGCGCCCTCGCGGACCAGCTCCTCTATGGCCCGTTCATCGTGTGAGGCGCGGAGCTGCGCCGAGACCGCCTTTTTCAGACGATCCAGCGCGGGTGCGTCGCAGAGCAGCTCGCGGGCGGGAGGGAATTCCGCCGACTCGACCGATTGGGTCATGCGTTGGGAATCCGGCTCAAACAGCCCCATGCGGTCGATCTCGTCCCCGAACAGCTCGATGCGCAGCGCATACGCGCCGCTTGTCAGCCCGCCGTCGGCGTCGAGAAAGCTGCCGCAGGGGGGATAAATATCGACGATGCCCCCGCGCACCGCGAACTGTCCGGGGCCGTCGGTCAGCTCCACCCGTACATATCCGGCAGCGCAGAGCCGTCCGGTCAGCTCCCCGAGATCGATGCGCGCGTCGGCCTGAATCGAAATGGTGGAGCCGCGCAGGCGGTCGGGCGGGATGGTATAGCCCAGAGCGGCGTCGGGGGTGGTGAGCACCACGTCAAACTCCCGGTTGAGCAGACCCGACAGCACCCGCAGCCGCTCATGCTCGAATTCGTGCGAGGCCACCATGTTGTAAAAGGTAAGGTCGCGCGCCATATAAAAGCCGGCGCGCAGGCCGAAGCGCCCGAGCAGCGCCTGCATCCGCACGCAGTCCTTTTCCTCGGGGCATACCATCAGCGCACAGCCCCCGCGCATCCGCTGGGTGTCCTCCAGCAGGGCGAGAATCAGTGCGTCCGAGGCGCCCTCGCAAAGTCCGCTGGCAAGGATCGGCAGCGGATTGGAGCGAAAGTCCTGCTCCACGGTGCGCAGCAGTTGGCGGTATTCGGGATCCGAGCGGATTCCGGAGGTTAAAATGCTCATGTGTCGTCTTCCTGTTTCCGAAAAATCAAGGTGCGCCCACCCACGGGGCGCGGTTCGCGGGGATGTGTTCGCAGGGGTGCGTTCTGTGGGGAAAACTTTTTGGAAAAAAGTTTTCCCCACGCCCCTTTCAAAAACGTTTAAGGCAACATAAGTTCGACGTACAAACCCCGCAGTGAAAGCAACGTGCGCAGCTCGTTTCACTTTCTTCAAAGAGTTTGAGGTGGCAAATGCCGCAAACAACCGCTGTCGCGGTTGTATGAATTTTTGCTACGCAAAGTTCCCCGCAGTGGAGGGCGCGAAGCCCTCTCTCGCAAGGCGGTAAACCGCCGAACAACCGCCGGGGCGGTTGTTTGATTTTCTGCTTCGCAAAAGTTTCCGCCCGCAGGCGGCGAAATTCCTATACGGCGGCGAACTCGCGAAGCGATTCGCGGATTTGCTTGCAAATCCTTTTCTTTTGGGCAAACTCTGCGAAGCAGATTTGCGGCTGAGTAAAATTCCGTAAAACGGAATTTCGCGAAGCCTCTGCTTCTTTCTTTGCGCCTGCGGCCTCAAAAAAGTAACAAACAAGCGCTTTTGTGCAATTTTTATTTGATGCGCCTTTTGTCTACAACCTGCTCGCCCGTCGCAACGGGCGAAATTCCCCCTTTCGGCGGCGAACCCGCGAAGCGATTCGCAAATCACAGAAGTGATTTTATCGCGATAGTGATTTTTTACATTGCAGATGTTTTTCTTCTTTGCAAGGCAAGCTGTCAAGCGAAGTGAAGTTTTATCCATTTGCGCCTGTACAGGCTCATGGTTTACTGCCGCCGTTTCCGTCGGCCCGGTGTGAATTACAGAGCTGTACGGCGGCGTCAAACTCCCCTTTGAGAATCAACCCCACGCCCTCACCGGCGCAGCCAATTGCAGAGCGCAGCGCCGCGGTCTCGTCCGGCTTGAAGGCGGAGAGCACCCAGTCGGCAAGGTCGTAGTTGGGGGATGGCTTTGCTCCCACACCCAGGCGGATGCGGGGGAACTCCTGTGAGCCGAGCTGTTCGATGATGCTTTTGAGCCCGTTGTGCCCGCCCGCGCTGCCCTGGCGCCGCACGCGCAGCCGGCCGGGGGAGAGGCTGATGTCGTCCGAGAGCACCAGCACTCGCTCGGGCGGAATGCGGTAAAAGGCGGCGGCCTCCCGCACGGCAAGCCCAGAGGCGTTCATATAGGTCATGGGCTTGAGCAGCAGCGCCCTGACGTCGGAGAACATCGCCTCGGCCGTCAGCGCGTGAAAACGCATCCGGTCGATGTGCAGCCCCTGTCGCCCGGCAAGGTCGTCCACTGCCAGAAAGCCGGCGTTGTGCCGGGTGTTCCGATATTCCTCCCCGGGGTTGCCCAGTCCCACAATCAGCCAGCTCACGGGTCCGGCAGTCCGGTCGTTTTTACCGGAGATCTTCCGGAACAGCTCGAAAATATCTGCCATCGTCGCATTGTCCTTTCGTAGCAGACGCCAAAAGGCGCCGGTCCCCGGAGGAACCCGCTGCCGTCCGTCTGAAAATGAAGCATGTGCATGTTCGCACGCGCTGACGCAGACCGATTTTCTGTGTCACCGCAATATTATACTATAAAAATATGAACCTGTCAAATCGTTTTTGTTGAAACAGACTGATGTTCATAAAATATTTACACATGAAATCAGGAATCGGGATTGAAAGGACTGGACAAACTGGCAAAAAATATGGTATAATAACCAAGTACTGTGAATGTCGGGAGGCATGAGCAGCTTTTTGCTGCGCCTGCGGTTCGACCATGTCAGAATTTATTTCAAAAATTGTATGGAGGATTACCTTTTATGGCAAAGAAGTATTGCTACCTGTTTACCGAGGGCAACGCGGGAATGCGGGAGCTGCTCGGCGGGAAGGGTGCAAACCTTGCGGAGATGACCAACATCGGTCTTCCCGTTCCTCAGGGCTTCACGATTTCCACCGAGGCCTGCACCCAGTATTACGAGGACGGCAAGCAGATCAATGACGGCATCATGGCTGAAATCATGGAGTATATTTCCAAGATGGAGGGCATCACCGGCAAGAAATTCGGCGATCTGGAGAACCCGCTGCTGGTGTCTGTCCGCTCCGGCGCACGCGCCTCGATGCCCGGTATGATGGATACCATTCTCAACCTCGGTCTGAACGAGCAGGTTGTGGAGGTGATGGCCAAGAAATCCGGAAATGAAAGATGGGCATGGGACTGCTACCGCAGATTCATTCAGATGTATTCCGACGTGGTGATGGAGGTCGGAAAGAAGTATTTCGAGCAGCTCATTGACAAGATGAAGGAGGAGAAGGGCGTGAAGTTCGACGTGGACCTCACCGCCGCCGATCTCAAGACCCTTGCCAACCAGTTCAAAGCCGAGTATAAGTCCAAGATCGGCTCCGATTTCCCGTCCGACCCGAAGGAGCAGCTCATCGGCGCCGTCAAGGCCGTGTTCCGCTCTTGGGACAACCCCCGCGCCAACGTTTACCGGCGCGATAACGATATTCCCTATTCCTGGGGCACTGCCGTCAACGTGCAGATGATGGCCTTCGGCAACATGGGCGACGACTGCGGAACCGGCGTGGCCTTCACCCGTGATCCCGCAACCGGCGAGAAGAAGCTGATGGGCGAGTTCCTTGTGAACGCACAGGGCGAGGACGTGGTTGCCGGCGTGCGCACGCCGATGCCGATTGCCGAGATGGCAAAGAAATTCCCCGAGGCCTTTGCGCAGTTCCAGCAGGTCTGCCGGACGCTCGAGGACCACTACCGCGATATGCAGGATATGGAGTTCACCGTGGAGGGCGGCAAGCTCTACATGCTCCAGACCCGTAACGGCAAGAGAACCGCGCAGGCGGCGCTCAAGATCGCCTGCGATCTGGTGGACGAGGGTATGATTGACGAGAAGAAGGCGGTTCAGATGATTGATCCCCGCAACCTCGATACCCTGCTGCACCCGCAGTTCGACGCCAAGGCCCTCAAGGCCGCAACGCCGATCGGCCGGGGCTTGGGCGCGTCTCCCGGCGCTGCCTGCGGACAGATCGTGTTCACCGCCGAGGATGCCGAGGCATGGAAGAATGCCGGCAAAAAGGTGATCCTTGTTCGCCTTGAGACCTCTCCCGAGGACATTACCGGCATGAAGGCCGCGCAGGGCATCCTGACGGTTCGCGGCGGTATGACCTCCCACGCTGCCGTGGTTGCCCGCGGAATGGGCGCCTGCTGCGTTTCGGGCTGCGGCGACATCGCGATGGACGAGGAGAACAAGCGCTTCACGCTGGGCGGCAAGACCTACCATGAGGGCGATGTGATTTCGATCGACGGCTCCACCGGCAACATCTACGGCGAGGCGATCCCGACCGTGGACGCTACCATCAGCGGTTACTTTGGCAGAATCATGGAGTGGGCGGACAAGTACCGCAAGCTCAAGGTGCGCACCAATGCCGACACCCCGCGCGACGCAAAGAAGGCCCGCGAGCTGGGCGCCGAGGGCATCGGACTCTGCCGCACCGAGCACATGTTCTTTGAGGCCGACAGAATCGCCGCCTTCCGCGAGATGATCTGCTCGGATACCGCCGAGGAGAGAGAGGCCGCGCTGGCCAAGATCCTGCCGATGCAGCAGAGCGACTTTGAGAAGCTCTACGAGGCGCTGGAGGGCTATCCGGTGGTCATCCGCTTCCTGGATCCCCCGCTGCATGAGTTTGTTCCGACCGCCGAGGAGGACATCAAGGCGCTGGCCAAGGCCCAGGGTAAGACCGTGGAGCAGATCAAGACCATCATCGCATCCCTGCACGAGTTCAACCCGATGATGGGTCACCGCGGCTGCCGTCTGGCCGTCACCTATCCTGAAATCGCCGCCATGCAGACCAGAGCCGTGATCCGTGCCGCCATCAACACCAAGAAGGCGCATCCCGATTGGAACGTGGTTCCCGAAATCATGATTCCTCTGGTGGGCGACGTCAAGGAGCTGAAGTTCGTGAAGAAGACGGTTGTCAGCGTTGCCGACGAGGAAATTGCCAACGCAAAGAGCGATCTGAAATATGAGGTTGGCACCATGATTGAGATTCCGCGCGCCTGCCTGACCGCGGACGAGATCGCCAAGGAGGCTGACTTCTTCTGCTTCGGTACCAACGACCTGACTCAGATGACCTTCGGCTTCAGCCGCGACGATGCCGGTAAGTTCCTCGGCTCGTACTATGACAACAAGATTTATGAGAACGATCCGTTTGCCAAGCTCGACCAGGTCGGCGTTGGCAAGTTGATGAAGATGGCCGTCACCCTCGGCCGCGAGGCCCGCAAGGATCTCTCGTGCGGCATTTGCGGTGAGCACGGCGGCGACCCGTCGTCGGTGGAGTTCTGCCATTCCATCGGACTGGACTATGTCTCCTGCTCGCCCTACCGTGTGCCGATCGCCCGGTTGGCCGCTGCGCAGGCTGCACTCAAATGATCTGAATTTTGCTCTGTGTTTGTGAAAGGGCACTATGCTTTTTGACACAAAAGGCAAACGAAATTATAAAATTGACCTTGCAAAAGCAATTTTGCAGGGTCTTTTTTTACGCATAAAACCTTGCAAATGCGCACAAAATAGGCATTTTTTAAGGGGTTTTCGGGCATAACACCACAAAATAATGATTTTACGGAGTTGTTTTGGAAACGGGCAAATGAACTGGAATTGTCAAGAAATGTGGAGTCGAAAAATGCCCTAAATCTGGAAGGCGGTAGAATCTGCATCTGTTTTCCGGAGAGAGGGGCGAAGCCCCGAGCGGAGGGAAACAGATGCGGCGCGCGGCGCGGTTCAGGCAACGTCCCGTGCCGCTCAGACTCTGTATGAGTCCTGCCTCTTTCAAGGCGTCTCTGAACGCTTCGCTGGTATATTGGCTTCCCCGGTCGCTGTGAAAGATCGCTCCTTCGAGCTTCTTCCCGTACTGCAATTGCAGCTCCTTTACGGTGCGGATGCACAGCTCCTTCTTCATATGGTTGTCCATCGCGATTGAAAGGAGTTCTCCGTTAAAGCAATCAAGCACGGCTGACAGATATAGCTTTCCGTCACAGCACTGTATCTCGGTGATGTCGGAAAGCAGCTTTTGGAGCGGTTTTTCCGCCTTGAAATTGCGTTTGATCAGATTTTCGCGGTCCTGAATCTCCGTTGCAGCCTTGGTTATGCCGCGAGGCGTTCTTCTGCGGTGTATGATCCCCATTTCTGACATGGCGCGGTATACCGTTCTGTGACTTACATGAACCCCTTTTTGGGCAAGCGCGGTCACCATTCGTTTGACACCGTAATTGTCGTTGTCAGGATGTTCGTTCAGTATTCCCCTGATCTCGACCGAAAGAAGCTCCCTCGCTGTTGGTTTGGTTCTGTTTTTCAGCCAACGGTAATATCCCGACTCGCTGATCTTCAGCACGCGGCACATTTCTTTGACTTTGTACTTCCCCTGATTTGCGAGCACGAAAAGGTGCCGCTCACAAGTCTTTACTTCTTCCGGTCTTTTGCGAAAAAACCGAGCGCATCCTTGAGAATGTTGTTTGCTTCCCGCAGCTCGGCATTTTCGCGTTCAAGCTCACGGTTCCTGATCCGCAGCTCTTCCTCACTCATTGTCGCCGTTCCCTTAGGCTTGTGCTTGCTGTGGTTTCTCCAATCCGCTAATGTGTAGTACGGAATCCCTAGCTGGGCGGCTGCTTTCTTGTTCCCGATCTCGTCTGACAGTCGTATCGCTTCTTCCTTGAACTCCTTGCTGTATATCGACATCTCTTTTCCCTTCTTTCTGCTTTTCTCTTATTATACCAGATTTTTGGGTGTTTGTCGACTCTACTTATAGTATAACATTTCAATCAATATTTCCCCATCTATGCGCGCCTCCGCTTACTCAGTCACACTGTTAAACTGATAGGAACGGCATTGCAATTCGGGAATTTCGCTCTCCTCAATCGTCAGCCAGATAACGCTCGCGCCGATCTCCAGCCTGCCGCGCACACCGTCGGCCTCGAAAACATAACCGTCGCCCGACCGTTGTGCCACGGCATGCAGAACAGCCCAAGATGACGGCTCCCCCTCCGCTTCCACAACGTGATATTTCAGCTCCAATGTAATCGCGTCTTCCGCAATCCCGGTAATGCTAAACCGCTTCCCATCAATAATTTCATAGTTGATCCATGTACCCAAATAGGAGTCGCTCACCTCGACCGGGCCATACAGAGGAACAAACGTCAGGCCCGCAACGCTTTTGGTATACTCCTCATACGTGTAGGTAATTGGTTTGATTTTAAAATAATTTTGATAAATTTCCCGATATTCATCATAAGAAATGCAGACTTTTTCCCCGTTCTCCAGACTGTAAAACAGGGGCGCAACCGTATTGCTGTAGTCATTGCTGAAAAGCCGACCAAGCCAAACCTTCTGCTCCAGCCTGCCTCCGTCCGCAACAGCGTATATGGCGTATTCGTAATAGGTCCCGCGGGAATCGTAGAAATCCATGACCAGCTCGCCGTCCTCCGTGATCATGCACTCCGCCTTCCTTGAGGAATCGTCCAGCAGCACCGGCTTTCCGTCCTGCATGGCGAAGACCGCGATGATCTCGTAGGCCTCGGTCATCAGAATCAGCTCCTCCGAGCCGTCACCGTTCAGGTCATGCAACGCATAACCGTAGGCCTGCTGCCCGTTGGCCCCAAACACCGTCTGCGGAAAGTCGCCGTCCGTTGGGCGGTACAAATACGCCATCCGGAAAATCTGATTGTACCATGCAAAAGCCGTGTCATCCGGAAAGTCGAAGCGGCTGTCGATGCGCCCGTTCAGCCATGCCTCCCTGGTATAGTCCGGTAAGACCCCTACCATGCTCCGAAAGCTGGCCAGAACGGCGTCGTAGCTCGAAAAATCAATCGGGATTTTTTCCAACCCCGTCTCCTCCGGTTCGAGGACCGGCAGGATGCGGAAGCCGGCATTTCTGGTCATGGTTTCCGAGTCAAATACGCCCCCGCCAAATATCATATCCATATAACTGAAGTAATCCGATCTGGAGATGACGGACCGTTCACCGTTGAGAATCCGAGTATATATGTCCTCCCCGTTTTCATCGAGTTCATATACCACCGCCACACCCGAAAGCGTTCCGTCCTCCGAAAGGTACCGGAGCTCACAACTGCTCTGCATTCCCACTCCGTCCTCACCAAAGAACTCGCCTATGGCAGCGATATACAGCAGCCCCTCTCCGTCGATCGCCGCATGCCGGCGGCGGAAGCTCCCAAACCAATCCACCAGCACCGGCCGGCCGTCTTTCATGGTCAAAAGGGCGTTGACCGTCTGGTCGGTTTCAATCAGCACCAGCTCCGGGCTGCTGTCGCCGCCGATATCCCTGGTGCTGTAGCCCATTTTTGCCGGCTCGCTCTCCGCGGCAATCCGGCACAGTGCCTCCATAATGGCCTTGTCGGCCTCCTCTGCGCAGGCATAGGCAAAATCAACCGGATTTTGGCCGTTTTGCTTCATGGTCAACAACGTTCCGTAGACATCAATCACATCCTCATAGCTCGCGAACGCAAGCGCCTCCGGTGCGTCCTGCCCGGGTCCGGACTTTCGCTGCCGGAGGCGGAGCTGCCTCCGGTGGAGGAAGTGCCGCCCGGCTCTGTCCGGCAGGACGCCGCGGCAAGCAGAACAAGCATACAGAGCAAAACAGCGCACCATGTTTTCACTTTCATCTTGGTCAGTTTCCTTTCGTGGCGGTTGATTGCCTACAGTATACCACAAATCAACACATGATGCAAGAGAATATGGCAAAAATGGGGATTTTCCGGTACGGGAATCGGTTTCATTCCACTGTTTCGCTCCAGTTTCACGCATCAGTCAGAAAGGTATTCAAATATTCGGCCAATTTTGTGCGATAGGTTCTCTCCGCACTTCTGTACCAGGAAGACATGGTAGAATAGCCGTTTTCCATCTCGATACCAAAGTTGGCAACATTGCCAAGCGAGTTGTTGTTGATAAATCCAAAATCCCAGTAGATGTTTTCAATGATTTGGGAGATCATCTGGGAGGATCTTTCGTCTCTTACACTCTGTCCCTCCAGCGTGATTTCGATCAATGCCGGGATCACGTTCTGATGAAACGCCGCACTCATCGCTTCCAGTACCAGCGCAGACATTTCCGGGTCTCTTGCCGCCTTGGGAATGGCGAAAATGCCGCCTCCGCTGGTTCCGGAGATATAATTTTCCTGCGCGGAATCGTACTTCGGATATACAATCACACCGTAATCCGTCTGCATATTCCGAAACTCTTTGATCTCATCCAGAGTAAAGCACCCAAAGAGCGCCCGATCCTGCATAAACAGGTCGACAAGCTCTGCTTTATCGGTTACTGATGTAAATTTACACTCCGCGTTTCCCTTGACCAGCTTGTAAAGCGTCTGATACAAATCCTCCGCTTTTTCGGAATACTTGGTCAGCTTGTACTCCCCGTCGCTGACCTCGTAAAACTTCAGCCCTGATGCAGTGTAAAACGCATCCACAGGCTGGCGGGAAAGCAGAATGCCATAGGTCTCAGCCCCCTCAATATCGTCATTGTATGCGTCCTTGGACATGGAAAGCAAGGTCTCCAGCGTCCACGTGTTGCTGTCATAATGAGCAAACGGAGACGTCATATCCTTGTTTCTCAAAATGCTTTGATTGAACGCCACCGCATAGGCGCCTGTCATGGAATCCAAGCCGAAATCCCCTACACAGGCATAGAGGCAATCATTGATTTCCACATTTTCATTGAATGCCTGATTCCAATATTCTCTGGAAAAATTCAGATTGGAAAGCGTATTCAGATCAATGTAATTTCCCTTGGCAATGGTCAAGCCGTACCAAAAGCCGGGAACAACCAAGTCATAGGAGGTCTCCGGTCCCCCGAGCGTGGTCTGCGTGATCTCTGCCAAAAATGCCTGATGTCCTGCGGCGTAGCTGTCCATAAAGGTATACTTCATGGTAATGCCGAAGCGTTCGGCAAGCAGCTCCGCACAGCCATAGCTGGCGCTTTGCAGAACCGTAGCGTCCGCCCCGGGGTCGGTCATCAGAAAATTGTTTTCGGCCGCGGGATTTCCCGCAAGCACGCGGAATTCCACGCCCGCATAGGCGTCGGTTTCCGGCAAATCATCCAAATATTCCCTTTTTTTCTCGGTCTCCTGTGCGGTGCTTTCCTCCGCAGCTCCGGGCGAATGCCCGCAGGCGGTGCATAACAGCATCACTGCGGCAACAACACAGATCAAAAGTTTGTTTTTCATCTCATTTCTCCTTTTGGGTGTCACGGATTCCAAAATTCACTGAACCTGCAATCATGGTAGCTGCACCAATCACACCGTTGTGTCCGTAAGATAACGGCTATAGTTTTCTATGCGATAAAACGTGAGATAATTGGCATTGTGGAAGCAATCCGAATCCCCCATCGCTTCTCTCACCGCAAGAAGAAGATCGTCACCGTCAATGATGAAATCCACATACTGGAAGCCGTGCTTTGTCATTGCGATATAATCGTTCATTACAGTGGGATCGACCAGGACGTCTCCCTTCACCTCCCAGTTCACCAGATCGTCTGATACAAGCAGGGAAAGCACGTTTCTCTGGAACCAATACCGATCATCGGTGTTTCTCGACACCAGCGCCAGATATTTCCCCGTGCGCTCATCGTAGCGAACAGTAAACTTGGAGTTCCCACCCGGGAATTCAATGATGGAGCCTTCGCCGTTCCGGTCAAAGCTCATGGTTTTGCCGTCGGCTGTACAGCGGAATACCGCGGCATAGGCGTATGTCGGAACCGCCTTGACGCCATAAATTGCCATCAGCGTACCATCCGGCCCCAATACTGCATTCCCCTCCTCCATATAGGCAAAGGAGGTATTTTTCGATCCGTTCGGATGCGTGGTAAACAGATCGGTGGTAAAAGGGACAGAATTGGAAAGCGTCCAACTGCCGGCGTCCAGAAGGTCGGCGTCAACCGGAGCACTGACCATATAGGCGGTACAGCCGTTCTCAAATACCACGCCCCCTCTGCCGTTGTATGCCTTGTAAACTCTGCCGTTGGCAATCAATACCGAATTGGAGGTAGAGTGCGCGTTCAGGTCGTCAGCCCCCTTGAAATGGGTGATCGGAGACCAGGTTTCGGCGCCGTCGGTGCTCTTGGCAATTCCCACCTGATCCACACCACCGCCGGCATAGGACCCCAGAAGATAAAGCGCTCCGTTCAGCTCAAAGATCGTTGCAAAATGGAAGGAGGTCAACAGCGAACGGAAGGCAAAGGTTTTTCCGCCGTCGGTGCTCTCAAACACCAACACCTTTGCGCCCGAAGTATCCATCGAGACGAAAACCGAGTCTCCCAGCCTGGCGATGGAAGGGCAGGAACAATAACCGAGGGTTGCTGTCAGTTCCCCGTAAGTATAGCTCTTTCCGCTCTCCGCTACCACGGTGCGGCTTTCTGCGCAGGGAATATCCGCGGCGTTCCGTTCCGCAAACAGCAGGGCAAGCCGCGCAAGATACGCCGCATCGGAGGTGACGTCAATTGCCGCCTGATCATTCATCACGATATAGAGACTGCCGTAGGTGAGAAGCGTTTTGCCATTGATTGGACAAAGCTCGTTCAGATTCAGGTACACCGTATTGTTGATCTGCTCCTCTGTCGCTCCCGACACATCGGAAAATAAACGCTCGGCGGTTTCCTTGGGAATATAAACCGATCCGTTTTTCGAGCATGCTGCGGCCGTGTAATCATCTGCCGACAGTTTTTCAAACATTCCGTTTATAATCAGCTCTGTGCTGTTCTCGTAAAACACAATGTTCTGTCCCACGGTTTGCAGAACGTCCTTTATGAGCAACTGATCGGTGACGGGGGATGCCGCCGTGTTTCTCTCCGCGGAAAGCGTCTTCACCTCCTCCGCAGACAGCGCTCTGTCAAATACCATGATGCTGTCCATCACGCCATTGAAGCTGTATACCCGCCTGGCAGGAGAACCGCCCAGAGAATCGCACTCTGTGGGAGTACCGAAATCAAACGCATCGTCTCCGAAGCGAACCGTATCGGTGCTATACGCACGTGTGCCGTTGACAAACAACGAAATATTGTCGTTTTTGAAGTCGATGAGAAAGGTCAGGTGCTGCCATCTTCCCTCGTTTGTATACTCGGCAAGCGTAGCAACTGTGCCGTCATCCAGATTGTAGTTGTAGGTTTTGGTAACAAGGCTGCCGGACGCGGAGCTTCTCGCACTGATCTGAACAGAGCCGTTTTTGTATACCGCGTAAATGCCGGAAGTAATCCCGTTGATTTGCAGTGTAAAAAGCCTGTAGGTCTCATTGGCGTTCAGATAAGGCAAAACCCACATGGAAACGGTAACCGCCTCCGCGCCGTCTATCAGCCTGCCGAGCGTACCCGCTCCCAAATCGACGTAGCTTTTCTGATCGGAATGGGTTCGGATTCCCTGCCCGTAATACCCGTCCACCAGCTCGCAAGCCACAAGCGAATCCTTTCGCCCGGAGATCAGCTCGGTAACGGAAGCAGAATTTTCCGCTTCCCCGTCGCAGCTCCAAGCCGCGGCCGGGCAAAGCGTTTCGACAAGCTCTTCAAAGGACGGTGCGGGCGGCTCCTCATCCGGCGGAACATCTCCGGTCTCCCAATCGGTAGTCGGGTTGCTTTCCATCTTCGATTCTTCTCCATTTCCAGAGGAATTTGCACAGGAGCTTGTCAGCACTACGGCGCACAGCAAAACGGCTCCAAAAATGCTTTTCAAAATTCCCGTTTTCATCGTTTTCCTTTTCCCTTCCTTGCTGCAACCGTACAGCCGAGCACAGAAAGCAGGCCAACCGACAGGATCGCCGTAACCGAAGCACAGCCGGCCCTCGGAGCTTCACCGGGGGACTTGGTACCGCCCGGCTCGCCCGTTGGCTCCTGTTCCTTGGTTGTTTCCGATGCGGTTGTGGACGCATTGGTGTCAACCGGGTCCCCGGTCTCATCCGAATCGCTCGGGTCATCCGGGTCGTCCGTTTCATTGGGATCGCCCGGTGAGGGCAGATCGGCAGGATCCCGCAGGTCAGTGGTATTCGGCTGAATCAGGGCCAGCTCATCGGCAGACAGAGCCTTGCTGTAAATGCGGACATCATCGAACCAGAAGTCCACCTTTCTGTCCAGCAGGCGGCTGCTTTTTCCGATGTAGAGCGCACGGCCTTCTGCAGCCACAGCCTTCTGTATAGACTCCACCTCGGCATCGGTAAGCTCCCTCTCCACCGTGGTGGCATCCCAGATCATTCCGTCATTGGAAATATAGATGGAGCAAATTGCCTTTTGATTTTCAAAATCGGTCTCCACAGTCACAGCGGCATAGAACCATGTGTCCATGGGCTGTGTCAGAGCAGAGGCGATATGAGATATTCCAAGCAGCGTGGTGCGCATGGAAGCATCCTCATATGTCGCATCATACTGATAGTTGTAAAGCCTGTAAAGGCCGTCATAGTAAATGGAATCGGCCCACTCGGTAAAAACGCCGTTGTATTTGAGTTTGGCATATACGGTCAGGCTTTCGATACCGATCAGATCATCGGATTTTCCCGCGGAAAAGCCATTTCCGTCCGCCTTGGGAACATACGCTATGCCGTCGGTAATCTCCACGGCATCACCGTGCATGGTCAGTTGATCCTGCGCGGCCCCCATCGGCGCCTGATCCTGAAGCTGCTCCTCCAAAGAAGCGCCTTCAAAATTCCAGTATGCTACCAAATGGTCGTTAATGGTTCCCGACAAAGTGGGGGAATGGCCGGTATCCGCATCGCCGACTTCCGCCGCAGCCGAAAGCATGGAAAGCGATACAAGCAATAACGATAAAGAGAGCAGACTGCAAATGCGTTTTTTCATCGTGATCATCTCCTTACTGTATTTCATCATGAAAATATGAGCCAATATCTATACGCTCACCAAAACCAGAGTCGGCGCTTCCGAAGGATGATTCTGTCAGCACATCCATACTGTCAAATAACAACATGTTCACACTGGGAGCTTGATACACTTTCATTGTTGATTCCTCCTTATGTACGTTATGTACGTTCAGCACCGGCAAAGGCGCCGTTGACAAACACAAACTCGACAGGAATGCTATAATGGATTCCCGCATGGTCAACGCTGTAAGCCGTCACTGTAAAGGTAATTTCTCGGTCACAGGGAATGCCATCCAAAGTAAGAGGCAGCAGATAGGCGCCGCCCAGACTTGCGGCGGTAATCGTTTCCAGCCCGCCTCCATCGTCCGCGGTCAGCGACTCATATACCGTCATGCACTTTTGGGTCAGCGTTTTTTCCACCTTGGTTCCATTCCTGTCATATGCTATGACAATCGAATAGCCGGCCTCCGTGTATTCGTCAGACGCAAGAGTAGCAATCAAACGCACGGACTGTGTTCCGTCCGCCGTGGGAGTCACCCGGTTCTGGCAGCCTGCCACAACCGGCGCCTGATTGTCCAAACGCGCAATTTGAGAAATCTCATCCGTAGTCAGGGCTTTATTATAAAACCGAATATCGTCAAATGCGAAATCCAGACCGGTGTCACTTCTGCCATTGTAATTGCCGATGTACAGCCCATTGCCATCCCGTGCGGCAATGCTGCGGCCATTTCCGGCCTTCCACTCTGAAACGGCAACCTCCATTTGAACAGCCGCATAGGTTTTTCCGTCTGCAGACAAGTTCAACGAACAAGGGAGCGTTTTATTTTCTGCATTGTATTTCCCGGTAGTAAACGCAAAATAAATATCCGTATTCGGCTCCACAGCTTTCAAACCCGTAACCGTTTTCGCCGTTCCAATGCTATCGCCATAGAACTGAACCTGCAAATCCCCGTTGCCATGACGGAACAGACGGAAAATTCCATTGATCTGCATGACATACGCAAAGCCGGTGTTTTCACCGGTAAACCGGAACTTTGTGTAAATGGTGGAGTTTTCAATCACTCTTCCGTCAAAGCCGGAAAATTCGGTATTGTTCAGCCACAGATAAGTCCCTGCGTCGGGCTTGATAAAAGCAACACCGTCCTTGATCATGAGCGCGTCAGGAGATGACCGGTAAGCAATGAGCGTATCCGCATGCTTGTTTCCAGAGGCAGCTAGGGGAGCCTTGTCGGAAAGCTGTACCGATTCATCTTCTCCCTCAAAATCCCAATGGGCAACAAGATAATCATTGATACCGGAAGTCGGTGTGATCTCTGTATGATTTTCAGCCGACACACCAACAGCAGCCGCGGACAAACAAAATAACAGAGACAACACAAAAGCAAAAAATTTTATCGAATGTTTTTTCATGGCCTACTCCTTTCCCTTCTTCCATTCAAATGTTTGTTTGGAACCAAAATTGTTTTTTCTGTATTTACACCTCCTGATGTTATCGGATTTTTATTTTTTGATTTGTTCTATTATTCAGAACGCTGTTCTGATTTATGGAACCATTTGTAATTATAGCACAGTTCCGATTTATAGTCAATTACTTTTCACATTTTTTTGAATTATTTTTCTAAATTTGTCGCTATATACAAAATAAATTTTATATATTTGTGCAGTTTGGGTTCTGAAATTCAGAACAACAATACTTGACAACGTATGAGAATTGTGGTAGAATAAAACCAGTATTTCACAGGAGGTATTTAAGCAATGGCAACAGAAGAGGAAAGAAATGCAGAGCCGCAAAAATATTACCAAGTCAAAACTTTGAAAAAGTCGCTGGATCTGTTGGAGTATTTTACCATTGAGCATCCGGAGTGGTCCATTTCGGAATTGAGCAGAGCTTCCAGCCTGTATAAGAGCAATATCTTCAACATTTTATATACGTTTATGCTCTGCGGCTATATTGAAAAAATTGAAGGGACGGAAAAATACAGACTCGGGAAAAAATTTTTAGACAAAGCGCATATTGTGCACTCCAATCTTACAAATTTTGATTTGATTCACCGAGCGCTGCTGGAATTGGCGCGCTCGATCCCGGAGATCATCTATTTTGGAATTCTCAACAATTTTGACGTTATGTATATCGACGCAGCCGTTCCGGAGAATCGCTACATCACAAAATCAGTCATTGGCATGACGGCCCCGGCCTACTGCACCGGTATCGGAAAGGCGCTGCTTTCAGCCTGTAAGCCGGAAATTGTGGATAAGCTGCTGCAAACCAAGCTAAGCCCCTTCACTCCTCAGACCATTACGGACCCCGCAAAGCTGAAAAAAGAGTTGATTAAAATTCGTGAGCGCGGTTACAGCATCGACGACCGCGAACACAGCAATAACGTCAAATGTGTGGCAATTCCGATTTTTGACCGAAACGGAAACCTCTACGGAGCCATCAGCGCCTCGGGGCCTTCATCCAATTTTTCTCAGGATGTTATTGAAAAATATGTTGATATCATTCAGTACACAGCACGGCAAATTCAGCCTCATTTGTAATACAATAACATATCATTTTTGACACATCTTCCATCGTCCAAATATCATTATTTTGGAAAATGCTTCTCTGATAGCAGAACAATGCATATAAAAAATCGCCATCCGATTCGGATGACGATTTTTTATAATTGAAAGATCGCTCTCCCTCGGGGGATTTTCTGCCCGACAGCGATGCTCACCGTTGACAAAAGGCACTCACAGCAAGGCCGCCATGAGTGCCCATTGTCCCCAATTGCGAGCCATCCGTTCAGAAAGAAGAAAAGGATTTCAGTCTGTCGAAAAAGTCACCATAAAAGGTGGCTTATTTGCTTAAAAAATGGTATAATAGAAGCAGAAAAAGACAGGCGGTGAAGAGATGATAAGCAAGAGGCAAAGCGGAAGAGATATCATGGCCATGGTATGGTTGGAAAACCTTGTGCCGAAGGAACATCTGCTCAGGAAGATAGACGCGGCAGTAGATTTTGACAAGCTCTACAAGATGGTAGAAGATCTGTATAGCGAAGACAAAGGGAGACCGAGCATTGATCCCGTAGTGCTGGTGAAAATGGTGCTGATCCAGCATCTGTACGGATTGCCCTCATTGAGAAGAACGGCGTCAGAGGTAGAAGTGAATATGGCATACCGTTGGTTTCTTGGGTATGGATTACAGGATGAAACACCTCA
>CALXUY010000077.1 GCA_944391805.1 uncultured Clostridia bacterium | reverse complement strand
GAATTTCCGGCACCTCTGGTGCCTTGCGACCAAAGGGCTTCTCGCCCTTGACCCCGGGAAACTTTTTGCGGAGCAAAAATTTCCGGCGGCTTGCCGCCTCAAACTCTTTGAAGAAAGTGAAACGTGCGAAGCACGTTGATCAAAACTTTCAGCAAACTGACGAAAGCCCTTGCTTTGGTCTACAGTCTGCACCCGCCATTTGATGAATGGCGGGTGATTTTTTGTCATTGGAATTCGGAATGGGCAGAACCATACCGGGGTCTATTTCAGTACGGAAATTGCATCCGCAATGGTTTTTTCATGCGCCTCCATACCGTATTTATCCACTTCGGCCTTGTTCTTTTCCCCGTGTGTGAGGCATCCGGCGCCCCCGATGCAGCCGCCGATACAGGCCATGCCCTCGATAAAGTTGGCATCGAGCTTGCCCTTGCTCTTCTGCATCAGTGCGAGCTTGCAGGCCTCAATGCCGTCACAGGAGCAGGGCTTCAGCTCAAAATCGGTAAGGCCCTGTTCCTTCAGTCCCTCGGCAACCGCGTCGGACAGGCCGCCGCAGCGGGCGAAGATTCTGCCAAAATAGGAGGCATTGTCCAGCACGCCCTCTGGAAGTGTGGTGATGTCGATGTCCCGGCTGTCAAACAGCGCCTGCAGCTCCTCAAAGGTCATAGCCGCATCCACATAGTCCTTCACCGTATCCTTTTGCACCTCCATCTTTTTGGCGGTGCAGGGACCGATGAATACCACCTTACACGGAGCCTCGTGCTCCTTGATGTATTTGGCAATGGCCCCCATCGGCGAGAGGCTGTGCGATACATTGGGCAGCAGCTCCGGGAAGGCCTTGCCGATATAATCCACAAAGGCCGGGCAGCAGGAGCTGGTGAGGAAACCCTTTTCCGCAAGCTCGCGGGATTCGGCCTGCGCCACCATATCGGCGCCGAGCGCCACCTCCACCACGGTGTGGAAACCCAGCTCCTTCAGCCCCGTGATGACCTGCCCCAGCTTTGCATAGGTAAACTGGCTGGAGATAGAGGGCGCCACGATGGCATAAACCTTGGTTCCCCCCTCGGTTTTGCTCTGCTTGAGCATATCGATGACACTCAAAATGTAGGATTTATCCGTAATCGCGCCGAACGGACACTGGTAAACGCAGGCGCCGCAGGAAATGCATTTGCTGTAATCGATGCAGGCCTGATTATCCTCTCCGCGCGAGATCGCTTTGATTTTGCAGGCAATCTCGCACGGACGCTTATAGTTGCGGATGGCCGTGTACGGGCAGACCTTTGCACAGGCGCCGCACTCCCGGCATTTGGATTTGTCGATGTGCGCCACATGGTTTTCGTCAAAGGTGATTGCGCCAAAGCGGCACACATCCTCGCAGCGGTGCGCCAGACACCCCCGGCAGGCCTCGGTGACCGCGTAGCCGCCTACCGGGCACTCGTCGCAGGCAATGTCGATGACCTGAATGACGTTCGGGTCATCCGGATCCCCTCCCATCGCCAGCTTCACCCGCTCGGCAAGAATGGCTCTCTCCTTGTACACGCAGCAGCGCATGGTGGGCGTTTTGCTCGGCACGATGGTTTTGGGAATGTCGATGGCTGTTTGTGCCAGCCGGCCGGCCCACGCCTCCCGCGCCACCTCGCGCAGCACCTTGTATTTCAGATGTTGAACTTTGGTATCAAACTTTCGCATATCTTCCTCTCTCCGTTCGCCATGATCACAAAAACTGTTTGCAGGCCGTGTTCATCGTCAATTCCGTGGCCATATGGCCTTGCCGTCCTTGGCAGCGCTCCCTCCGCCGGGCCGCCTGCTGCTGCCTTAAGGCAACACCGCGCAATTCACGGCGGCTTTCCACCAGGAAAGCCTTTCACCATTGACTGCACAACTTTTTGCATCTTTTCCGCCAAACTGCACAAATCTCCTACAAGCGTAGCTTGTTGCAATAAGATCCACTATTGCCTGCGTCAATTTGGTTTGTTTGACGAAAAATCTGACGGCAGATTTGCGCAGTCAGAATTGTGCGGTGCTGCCTTAAAAATAGCTGACCTTGATTTTCTTTCCCATCTTCCGCAGGCAGGCGGAAAGCTCCTCCACCAGATTCATTTTGATGTTGAAGTTGATGGGCAGATCGGGGTTCTGATGCGCCGGATTGATGGCCCGGCCGACAAAAAAGTTGATGTCGGTTGCCTCCTCAAACAGGAGCCGGCAGATCAGCGACGCGCCGTCGTGACCGAAGCTCCACTTCTCGTAGGTCTTGTTCTCCCCCAGTGCGTCCTTGGCGTATTCCAGCACCCGGCTCATGGTGACAACCCCCTCGGTGACCAGATCCACCCCTTCGATTTCGGCAATCGGGGGCACGTCTCCCCGCACATAGTTCAGGCTTGCCTTGACCGGCTTGCCCAGGTACTTGGCGGCAATCGAGGAGGTGGTTCCCCCGCACACAATATGCTTGCCCTCCTTGGAGAAGAACAGAGACATCATGCGGTTGCAGTCGTCCCGGTTGGAGGGGGGGCCGAACAGGATGTTCATGGGCACCCGGCGGCGGATTTTGACCACGCAGGCGGTGGCGTCGTCCCCCGGCTTTGCCCCGTACAGCTTGTTGCACTCGTCAATCAGAATCGTGGAGAGCGTTTTGGCCGTGTATCCCACCGGCGCCAAGGTTTCCATAAAACCGATGATGTCCTCCCGCTTCCAGCCGAAGTTGTAGGCGGTTCCGATGCCGGCGTGCGGGCAGCCGTCGCTCATCGCAATGAAAATATCGTCCTCACAGAGCTTGACAACCGATTTGAGAATCTTCTTGCCCCCGATGTTCATCTCGGTGCGGGGATACTCAAAATTGCTCCCGTTCCGCAGCAGAATGACCTCCGGGTTGTCGTACTGAATGATCTCCGCCTCGCTGTTGTTCACCAGATGCAGAATGGTGAATGTGGAGTAGGCCACCCCGCGCACCGAGCAGATGGGCAGCGTTGCCGCAATGGTTTCCACGCAATCCTCCAGCGTCAGCCCCTCCGAGAGCATGGTGGAGATGATTTTGCTGGTGAGCGTGGACAGGATGCTGGCCTTGACCCCGCTGCCCAGCCCGTCGGCCAACACAATGACCGTCGAGTTTTCCCCGCGCTCCACAATGTCCACATGGTCGCCGCAGAGCTGCTCCCCGTCGTGATTGATGCTTTTATACCCGATATCGGCACAGAGATCATTCATCCGAAATACTCTCCTTCAGCTTGGTCAGGGCGATTTTGGTCTCGGCAGCGGTCTCGCCCAGCAGCGAGGCGATCTCCTGCACAATGCGCATCTGCTTATCCACCACGCGGTCGGCAATCTCCACGGTCTGGCGGCTGATGCTCTCCTTCTTCTCGCGCTCGTTCTCCTCGTCGGTCACATCCCGCATAATGCAAACCAACAGGTGATAGGTATCATCGTAAATGATGGTCTGCTCGACGTATTTTTTATACTCGGCGAGATACACCCGCTGATCACGGACGCTGCGCTTGTTCTCAAGCACCTTGAGGAATGCCGAGGGATCGAGGATGCGCACCACCTGGTCGCCCAGCACGTCGGAGGCCGAACGGATGTTCATGATTTTGCGCGCGGCCTGATTGATCTGCTGCACCTCGAGCGCCTCGTTGAGCACAATCAGCCCGTTGGGCGTATTGTTGACAATGCAGTCCGAGAAGCTCTCCGCCTTTTCCTTGAGGAACGGCAGGCACATCGAAATTTCGGCCTTGCCCTGATAAATGGCAATCGCCTTTTCACGACAACTGTCGTAGCCGCACGAGCCGCAGTTGAGGAAGTCCTCGGGCTTGGTCTTGCCCATCTTGCGCAGGATGTCGGCAATCTCCTCTTCGCTCGGCATCCCATTGCGCCGCTCAATCGGCTCAAACTGCTTTTTGAGCGCCAGCGCATCGGGCTGCGCCACATCAAAGTCCTTCTTTCCGGCATAGCTTGCCACCGCCATATAGTCCTTGACCGGGGAGCGGTGGTATTTCTCCATCACGGGGCCTCCCACACAGCTTCCCACGCAGGCCGACATTTCGATAAAGCAATGGTGAACGTTGCCGTTTTCAATCTCCCGCAGCGCCGCAATGCAGTTCTCCACCCCGTCAATTGCCAGATAGGTGTAGCCCGGGGCGTTCTGCGCCATGGTTTTGAGAATGCCGCCGGTGGTCGGGAAAAAGCGCGCACGGCTCTGCTCGTTGCTGTCCATATCCGGCTCCAGCGCGATGTGCTCGCTCTCCAGCCAGCGTGTCAGCTCCTCGTAGGTGAGCACCGCATCCACAATGCCCTCGTAGTGCTCGGCCTCATCCTTTTTGGCCACACACGGGCCGATGAACACGGTTTTGGCATTCGGGTGCTTTTTTTTGATCTCCACACAGTGCGCCTGCATCGGGCTGAGTACGTCGGCAAGGCAGGAAAGCTCGGCCGGAAAGTACTTCTGAATCAGCAGATTGACCGAATGGCAGCAGGAGGAGATGATGACGTCCCGCGTTCCCTCGGCCAGCATCCGCTCGTACTCGGTTTTGACAATCGAAGCCCCCACAGCGGTCTCCTCCACGTCGGCAAAGCCCAGCTTTTGCAGCGCCCGGCGCATGCCGCCGATGCCGATGCCCGCATAGTTTGCAATGAAGGAGGGCGCCAGGCTCACATACACCGGGGCACCCGACTGAATCAGCACCCGCACCTTTTCGGTATCGTCCACAATCTGCTTGGCGTCCTGCGGACATACCACAAAGCACTGCCCGCACAGAATGCACTCGTTACCGATGATGTGCGCCTGATTGCCCGAAAACCGGATGGATTTGACCGGGCAGTGCCGGATACATTTGTAACAGTTCTTGCAGTTGGATTTTTTGAAGGTCAGACAGTTTGCCATGCTTACCCCTCCTGACTGGCTTTCACCGCCGGGAGAACCGTTTTCTCCCAGAACTCGCGGTAGTTTTCCCTCGTGACGCCGGTGTGAATCTCATCCCCTACCGTGACCGTCACGCCGACACGGTTGCACTTGCCGGTGCAGAACGAGCCGGTGAGCACAATTTCATCCCCCAGTCCGTTCTCTTCAATGCTCTTTTGCAGCAGCTCCACAATGTCGGGCGCACCCTTGAGGTGGCAGGAGCTGCCGACACATACCTCAACGAATATCATGCTTACACCTTTGCCTTTACTTCCTGCTCAAAAAAATCCCCGACCGTATCCACGGTGACCGAGTGAAACGTACCGTCAACGGTGACACATACGCCCTCCTGACATCTGCCCATGCAGAAGGTGCCGCCCAGCTCCACGCGATCGCCGAGCCGCTCCCGTCCGATCAGCTCCCGCAGCTGCTCCACCACCTGATGGGAGCCCTTGAGGTGACAGGAAGAACCGATGCAAACTGTAATTTTCATAATTCAATCTCCATTCTGCCGCCGAGGCGGCGATGTGATGCGATGTGTTGTGATACGTCGGCCGCACGCTCACTGCCGATTGCGGCGGAGCACGGAGCCGCACAGCGCAGACCGGGCCGCATGATGCGCCTTCCGGCTCACAACGATTCGCCGCTGATAATTTTACTGTTCAGATACGCGAGTGAGAGCGCCATATTTTCATACTGCACCGGAATCTCCGGCGGCACGTTCAGCGTGCAGGGAGCAAAGCACCAGATGCCCCGGATGCCGTTTTCCACCAGCAGGTCCGCCACCTGCTGCGCGTCGCTTGCCGGCACCGTGATGATACCGATTTTGACGGCATTGCGCGCGCAGAAGCCGGCAAAATCGCACATGGGATGGATCGGCTTGCCGGAATTGCTCTGCCCGACGGCGTCCACCGCCGCATCAAAGGCGGCAAGAATCTCCAGCCCATAGTCCCCGAAGCCGCGGTAGTCCAGCAACGCGCGGCCGAGTTTACCGGCGCCCACAATCACCACGCTGCTCTTTTCGTCACAGCCGACAAAGCGTTCCAGCGCCGCAATCAGCGCCTTGATATTGTAGCCGGTTTTGGGCCGGCCTGCTCCGCTCACGGCGTTCAGGTCCTTGCGAACCTGAACCTCGCCGAGATGGAGCTGCTGCGCAAGAGTCGTTGCCGAAATATTTTCGGTTGTATGGATATGATCCTTGAGATACCGCAGGTAGGTCGGTATGCGCCCCATTGTGGCACGCGAAACCTCGTTCTGTTTCATCACAACGCCTCCCGTTTCCGTCTAAACTAACCGAATATCACCACGAAGAACTGTGAAACCAGCACCACCGCCAGCAGCGCGATGGGATATGTCGCCGCATAGGCCGAGGCAACGTCCTCGGTCCCGGCCACGTTGATCAGTGTGCCGAGCGCCGGCGTACTGGTCATACCGCCGGTCAGCGAGCCGAGGTTGTTGAGCAGACTCAGCCTGAGCACGTACTTTGCAATCAGGAAGCCGACAACCATGGACATCAGCGTGATGAGCGCGCCGTACAGGAAATAGACCGGCTTGAAATACTGCACGAAATTTTTTCCTCCCGCAACGCCCGCGCCGATCAGGAAGAACATCAGCCCCAGCTCCCGCAGGCACTTGAGCGTGGCTTTGGAGGGCATGAGGTTGATGGGACCCGCATGCGAAAAATGCCCGAATACCAGCGCCGTGACAAGCACGCCGCCGGTGGTGGTGAGCGAGAAGCAGGTACCGTTCAGCCCCTGTGCGGTGAGCGGAATGCGGATGTTGCCGATAAAGAGCCCGATCAGCGCCGCAATACCAAACACGCCCAGCCCCATCGGGTCAATGTCGATCAGCTTGCCGGTGTAGGTTTTGACCTCGCCGAGATCCACGCTGGACAGCTTTTTGCGCTCCTCCTCCATGTTCGCCTTTGTGAGCTTGGGAATGAGCTGCACGAACAGCACCACACCGATCACGCCGAACAAATAGGCAATGCCGTAGCCGACCGACACGGCGTCCTCATAAGCCGCTGCCAGATCGGGGGTTGCGGCATACATGTTGCGCACGGTCTCTTTGGCCGCCGAAAAGCCGGGCGTGGTGGTCAGCGCGCCCGCGAGCAAGCCGTCGAGAATCGCGACAAATTCGGTCGGATTGTCCTCCCAGCCCCGCCCGATATAATAGCAGGCCACACAGGTCAGGCCGCCGGCCAGAATGATGGCCACACCGAGCAGAATATAGGATTTGAAATTCTTTTTGAGGTTTTTGAAAAATCTCGGCCCCGCGATGAAGCCGACCGCGCCCACAAACAGGATCAGACCGGTATTTTCCACAATTTTCAGACCGCTTGACGTGACATGCGTCGATGACAGCGCGGTTTCCAGCTCCGGGTAAAACAGCGCACCGTACAGCAGGGCAACGACAAATACGCCCGCGGTGCCCAGCGAAATGTCTTTAATTGTGATCCGCCCGAGGAGATACCCCAGCCCCACGATTGCCATGATCGACAGCATGAGGAAGGAAACCTCCGAGATGCGAATCACTCCGCCAAATAATTCCATAGATGAACCTTCTTTCAAGATTTCAGACAGCCGCAGCGGGCGTCTGGTGAAGCAACACATGATGCAGCCGGAACGATAGCTGGGCGTATCCGCCCCTCCGCTGCTCTCTGACAGCGGAGGCGCGGATCAAAAGAGGCAGCGCGCCCCGGCGGTGCGTATTTATATCTCGCTGTTTTTGCGCGTGTAATTCGGCAGAAGTTTGGGAGATACGGCCTCGGTTTTCACACCGGCCGCGGTCCGCTCCGCATCAAACCTTGCAATATGCTCCAGCGTGAGTCTGCCGGGCACGGTTTCCTTCGCGGTCTGTGCGGCGTTCTTGCCGGCACTGCGGCCGAACACGATGATGTCGAGCAGAGAGTTGCCCATGAGCCGGTTGCGGCCGTGAATGCCGCCGACGGCCTCTCCCGCCACAAACAGGTTCTCCACATTGGGGGTCATGCCGCTCACGTTGATGTCCAACCCGCCGTTCTGGTAATGCAGGGTCGGGTAGACCAGAATCGGCTCGCGGCGGATATCGATGCCATAGCGCATGAACATGCGCATCATGGCGGGAATTCTGCTCTCAATCGTGCCCTCGCCGCCGATGCGCTCAATCATCGGGGTATCCAGCCACACGGCCTGACCGCTGCCGGTGTTCACGCCCATGCCGCGATCCGAGCACTCCCGGATGATCGAGGCCGCAGCCACATCGCGGGTCTCCAGCGGATGCATGAACACCTTGCCCTCCCGGTTGACCAGCTTGGCTCCCAGCGAGCGCACCTTTTCGGTGACCAGCGCGCCGAAGATCTGCTGCGGGAAGGCAGCTCCGGTGGGGTGATACTGCAGGGTGTCGGCATAGAGCAGCTTGGCCCCGGCGCGATAGCCCAGCACCAGCCCGTCGGCAGTGGCTCCGTAGTGATTCGAGGTCGGGAAGCCCTGATAGTGCATCCGTCCGGCGCCTCCGGTGGCAATGATCACGGTTTTTGCCCGCGCCACCATCAGTTCCCGAGTCTCCATATTCATCAGAACCGCACCGGCCGCTCTTCCCTTTTCATCCAGAATCAGCTCGACCGCCGCGGTGAAATCCACCACCGGGATGCCCCGGTTGAGCACCTCGTCCCGCAGGGTGCGCATGATCTCCGCGCCGGAATAGTCCTTTGCGGCGTGCATTCTCTTGCGGGAGGTTCCGCCGCCGTGCGTGGTGATCATGGTGCCGTCCGGCGCCTTGTCGAACTCCACGCCCAGGTTGTTCAGCCACGCAATGGCCTCGGGCGCCTCGCACACCAGCTTGGCGAGCAGCTCGCGCTTGGCGGCAAAATGCCCGCCGCCGAAAGCATCAAGAAAGTGAATGGCCGGCGAATCGTTCTCCTTGTCCGCGGCCTGAATGCCGCCCTCCGCCATCATGGTGTTGGCGTCTCCGATGCGCAGCTTGGTTACAATCATGGTCTTGGCGCCCGCAGCGTCGGCCTCAATGGCCGCGGACGCGCCGGCTCCGCCTCCTCCGATGATCAGGACGTCCACATCATAGCGCACATCCGAAAGATCCACGTCGTCTGCGTGAATGCGGCTGTTGGCCTCGAGCAGCTCGCACAGCTCGTGCGGCACGGTTTCCCCCTTGTTGGGGCCGACCCGGAGGGTGGAAAACTCGCTCTTTTTGTAGTCGGGATGATATGCCGCAAGCAGATCCTCCTTCTCTTTGGCCGTCATGCGGGCCGGTTCGCAGGCAATGTTGGCCTCGCGCGCCGCCTCGACAGCCTTCAGGGATTCCTGAAATTCAGTTGCATACATACGCGCTCCCTCCTCACTTTTCAATGTCTCTGTGGTTGTAAAGCTCCTTGAGCTCCTCCACAGGCTTGCCCATCAGCGCCTCGATGAGCTCGGTAAACGTGCCGTCGTGAATCTCCTGCACGCGGTTCTCCAGATGCTGGCTCCGGGGCGCGAGATACTTGCCGTTGAGCCGGCGCGCCAGCATGGCCACCTGCGGGTGGGAGATGCCGGCCGGACAGCGGGTGGAGCAGATGCCGCACATCACGCAGTCAAACGATTCCTCGGCACACTGATCAAACTCCCCGCGCTGCGCATATGCGATGTACTGCATGACGTTGAGCGACTGCGGGCAGCTCTTGGTGCAGGCGTTGCAGCCCACACAGGCGTAAATCTCGGGGTAGAGCTGCATCATAATCTGCTGGGTGGGCGAAATCTTCTCGATGTCGTACACCTGCTTGACCAGCGGGAAAAAGGGCAGGGTCGCGATGTACATCCCGTCCTCCACCTTGGTCTGGCAGGCCAGGCAGGTTTTCAGCTCCCGGTCCCCCTTGATGCGGTAGATGGTGGCGCATGCGCCGCAAAAGCCGTTGCGGCAGCCGCAGCCCCGCACCAACTGATAGCCCGCGTACTCCATGGCGCGCATGATCGTGAGCTGCTCCGGTACGCTGTACTGCTTGCCGAACAGGTAGATATTTACCATTTTCTCCATATTCATAATCTCCTTCATTAGTACTCGTCGGGCAGTTCATCGAGCTGGTCGCAGCGGAACACCGGGCCGTCCTTGCAGACGTACTTGGAGCCGATGTTGCACCGGCCGCATTTGCCGATGCCGCACTTCATGCGCAGCTCCATGGTGGTATAGACCTGTGTTTTGTCAAATCCGAGCTCCATCAGCCCCGCCAGCGTGAACTTGATCATGATCGGGGGGCCGCAGAGCACCGCGATTTTGTCGGTGGAAAAGCCGAGCTCCTTGACATAGTTGGGAACAAAGCCGACATGTCCCTCCCATTCGGGCTGCTCGCGGTCGATTGTGAGGTAGACGTTGACGCCCTCGTCCTTTGCCCACTCATCGATGATTTCGTGATAGTCCACGAGATCCTGCTTGGTGCGAGAGCCGTACACGATGTCAATCTTTCCGTAACGGTCGCGATAGTGGCGGCAGTAGTTGATGACCGAGCGCAGGGGCGCCAGCCCGATGCCGCCGGCAATGAAGAGCATGTCGTGCCCGGCAAACGCGGTGTCCACCGGAAAGGAATTGCCCAACGGCCCGCGGATGGTGATCTCCTGCCCCACCTCCATCGCGTGCAGCCATTCGGTCACACAGCCGCACTTTTTGATGGAAAACTCCATGTACTCCTGGTTAGTGGGAGAGGAGGTGATGGAAAACATCGCCTCACCCACGCCCGGAACCGAGAGCATCGCGCACTGCCCGGGCTTGTGCGCAAACGCCTTTTTCCCTTCCGGTGTGACGACGCGGAAGGTTTTGACGTCGGGCGTGTCGATGCGGATGTCGGTCACCACGCCCACCACCGGAATCAGCGGTTCTTTCATATCAGTCATTCTGCTTGCCTCCTAACTGTTTCATCACCTTGACGATGTTCATCTGAATCGGGCACTTGGAAAGGCAGCGTCCGCAGCCCACGCAGGAGAACAGACCGTCGTTATTGGTGGGATAGTAGACCAGCTTGTGCATGAACCGCTGGCGGAACCGCTCGAGCTGTGTCAGGCGTGGCTGTCCGGCCGACATCTTGGTGAAATCCGAATACATGCAGGAGTCCCAGCAGCGGAAGCGCTTGACCCCGTGACCGGTATCAAAGTCCTGAATGTCGTAGCACTGGCAGGTGGGGCAGACAAAGGTACAGGTGCCGCACCCGAGGCAGGCCTCGGAAAGCGTTTTCCATGCGGGGTCATTGAAAAACGCATCGGTTTTGTCCGCACCGAAGCGGTCAGCCGAGAGCTCCGCCAACGGCAGCCCCGAAAGCCGCTCATGCGACAGCTCCTTGTGCCGCTCCACCGCTGTCTCGTCCTCTCCGCCGCATGCCTCGGTCAGTGCCGAGAGGCTTTCGAGCAGGGCGCTTCCCTTTTCGGTTTTCGCGTCGAGATATAGCGTGTCGGCCGTCATGTGACAGACCACATCGCCTTCGGGCTCGGCCGCGTCGATGCCGAAGGTACCGCAGAAGCAGGTTTCGGCCGGGCGGGTGCAGGACATGGACATGATCAGCCCGTGCTCACGGCGATTTTTGTAATAGGTATCCACCGGCTCGGCGAGAAACACGCGGTCCAGCACTGTAAAGCTGCGCACATCGCAGGCGCGCACGCCGAACAGCACAAAATCCTCGCTCTCACGTCTGGTGTCGATGATTTCGATCTTCTTGCCCTCCATACGGAAATCCATGAGGTTTTCGGTCTGGGGAAAGAAGAAATCCTTGGCGCTGCGCACGGTATTGAGCGCCGACGAGAGCTGCTTGCCGCTCTCCCATTGTTCAAATTTTGCACCCGCCTTGGTGTCCACCGGCAGGTAGAGGCTCTGCCCGGCGGCAATGGCCGCAAACAGCTCCTCCATGCGGGATACCGCAATTTTACGCATGGCGCGCACCTCCTTCCACAGCCTCGCCCGGCTCGATGTCGCCCTCGGTATAATCGACAATCGGAGCGCGGCTGCCGACCTCGGCGCCGGCCTGATACTCGCCGTAGAAGCGGTCGATGTCCCGGATGAACTTGCGGTTGAGCAAATGCAGCGGGATGTGCTGCGGACATACCCGGGAGCACTCGCCGCAGTCGGTGCAGCGGCCCGCCACATGGAAGGCGCGGATGATATGGAACATCTGCTCCTCAAAGGAGCTGGACGGCGCCTTGTTGGCGGCGCCCGACGCCGGGTTGTCGAACACGCACTTCTCGCAGGTGCAGGCCGGACAGACGTCCCGGCAGGCGTTGCAGCGGATGCAGCGCGACAGCTCGTTCTGCCAGAAGGCAAAGCGCTCGTCGGGGGTCATGCGCTCCAGCTGCTCCACCTCGTCGAAGCGGTGGGAATCCAGCACCTCGCCGTCGCTGCCCAGCAGCTCGTCATAGGCCACGTGCTTTTTGGACTTGCAGTTGCGGCAGCGGTCGGGCAGCAGCTCCGCCTGCGGCAGGGTGACGTCTCCGTCGTACAGCGTATGCACCAAAACGCCTCCCTCGGCGCCCTCAACCGAGGTCACGCCATCAAAACGGTCGCGCAGCAGCTTGACGTCCGCCATGCCCGCGCAGGGCACGCCGACGGCATACACCTTGTCGCGCGCAAAGCGGTGCTCGGTGAGAAGCTGGTTGAAGCTGTAGGTGTCACAGGGTTTGAGAAATACCAGCACCTTCTTTTCGGTCAGTCCGGTCTCCCGGATCAGATATTTGGAGAAATTCGCGCCGCAGAAATCGTTCCAGACAAAGCCGTTCTCCAGCTCCTCGGCCGAGGTGAACACCCCGGGAGTCACATCGTAATCAAACTCTCCGGCCCGCCAGCCCAGCGCGCGGTCCACCGTTCCGTCCCGGAACAGCTCGGCGGCTCTGGACAGGAGTGCCTCTCGTGTTATTTCTTGCATCGCAGATCCTCCAATCTCTTGTTTTCGCCGAGCGCGGCGACCTGCGCGACGAAATCGTTCATGGTGGCGGCAAACTTTGCGCCTTCGGCGGCGCTCACCCACTCCACACGGGTGCGCTCCCGCTCGATGCCGAGGTAATCCAGCATGGAGAACAGCAGCGCCATCCGGCGGCGGGTGTAGTAGTTGCCGGTGGTATAGTGGCAGTCGCCGGGGTGGCAGCCGCACAGAATCACCCCGTCCGCCCCGCGCTGGAATGCGCGCAGGATGAACATGGGGTTGACCCGGCAGGAGCAGGGCACGCGGATGATTTTGACGTCCGCCGGGTAGGAGAGCCGGTTGTTGCCGGCCAGATCGGCGCCCGCGTAGGAGCACCAGTTGCAGCAAAAGGCAACGATGAGGGGTTTGTATTCGGTTACTTGCATATCGCGTCCACCTCCGCCTGAATTTGCCGGTTCATGAATCCGCGCAGATCCATGGCGCCCGACATACACGCCACGGTGCAGGCGCCGCACCCCTGGCAGACCGCCTCGTTGACCGATGCCACGCGGCGGAGCTTGGTGGTGCGGTCAGGCATCCGGAATTCCTTTTCCACATAGGTGATGGCGCCGTAGGGGCAGACCCGCTCACAGGTGGAGCAGCCGTTGCACATCATCTCGTCGGCATGCGCCACGCAGGGGTTGCCGGTCAGGTGATCCTTGCAGAGCAGCCCGATGACCTTTGCGGCCGCGGCTCCGGCCTGGGACACGGTTTCGGGAATGTCCTTCGGCCCCTGGCAGGCTCCCGAGAGGAAGACGCCGGCGGTCGGGCTTTCGACCGGGCGGAGCTTGGGATGCGCCTCGGTGAAGAAATCGTTGGTATCCATGCTGGCGGTCAGCATGGTGGCAAGCGGACGGGCCGAGCGGTCGGGCTCGATGGCGGCGGCCAGCACCACAAGGTCGGCATCGATGTGAAGCTGCTTGCCTGCCAGCAGATCGGAGGCCTGCACATGCAGCTTTTTGCCCTCGGGAGAGACCTTGCCCACCATACCCTTGATGTAATGCACGCCGTATTCCTCCACGGCACGGCGGTAAAACTCGTCAAAGTTCTTGCCCGGCGTGCGCACGTCGATGTAGAACACATAGACGTCGGTATCCGGGTATTTGTCCCGCGTGAGCATTGCGTGCTTGGCGGTGTACATGCAGCAGATCTTGGAGCAGTACTCCTTGCCCTTTTCGGAGCAGGCCTCGCAGCGCGAGCCGACGCACTGCACGAACACGATGGTGTGCGGATGCTCTCCGTCCGACGGGCGGAGCAGCTTGCCCTGCGTGGGGCCTGCCGCGTTGGTCAGCCGCTCAAATTCCAGCGAGGTGATCACGTCCTTGGACTGGGAGTAGGCATACTCGTCAAACTTCTCCATCGAGATGGGATTGAAGCCGGTCGCCACCACAATGGCTCCGTACTTCTCCTCGATGTATTCGTCCTTGGCCTTGTAGTCGATGGCTCCCGCCGTGCAGACCTTGGAGCAAACGCCGCACTTGCCGCTCTTCAGCATCATGCAGTAGTCCGGATCGATGGTTGCCACCTTGGGCACGGCCTGCGCAAACGGGATGTAGATGGCGCGGCGGTTGTCCATGCCGAGGTTGAACTCGTTGGGCACCTTCTTCTGGGGACATTTTTCGGTGCACAGACCGCAGCCGGTGCAGACGTCCTCCTTGACATAGCGCGCCTTGCGCTTGATGGTCACGTCAAAGTTGCCGACAAAGCCCTTGACCGCCGTCACCTCGGAATACGAGAAGATGCGGATGTTCTCATGCTGCCCTGCGTCCACCATCTTGGGTGTGAGGATGCAGGCGGCGCAGTCCAGCGTCGGGAAGGTTTTGTCGAGCTGTGCCATCTTGCCCCCGATGGTCGGCTTGGTCTCCACAATGTCCACCGGGAAGCCGGCCTCGGCGATGTCCAGCGCGGTCTGAATGCCGGCAATGCCGCCGCCGATGACCAGCGCACGCTTGGTCACAGGGCTTTGCCCGGGTGTGAGCGGGGTGTTGAGGTTGACCTTTGCCACCGCGGCCTTGCCGAGGATAATGGCCTTTTCGGTTCCCACGGCCATGTCCTTATGTACCCACGAGCACTGCTCGCGGATGTTGGCAATTTCCACCATATAGGGGTTCAGCCCGGCCGCCGCTGCGGTCTTGCGGAAGGTGGCCTCGTGCATCCGGGGGGAGCAGGAGCAGATGACAATGCCCCCGAGGTGATGCTCGGCAATGGCCTCCTTGATCATGTCCTGCCCGGCCTGCGAGCACATGTACTGATAATCGGTGGAGAACACAACGCCCGGCTCGTTTTTCAGTGCCGCCGCCACGGCTTTGACGTCCACCGTGCCGGCAATGTTGGTGCCGCAGTGGCACACAAACACTCCAATTCTTTGCATGGCTGTTTCTCCTTTCTTACTTGGTATATTTGCGCAGGGCGCTGACAATTGCCTGCTGCGGGGTCTCGTCGTCGATGACCGCGGGAATGGTGTCGGCCGTCATGTGGTTGCCGTCCTTTTCCCGGATGACCGTCAGGCGCAGCGCCTCAATCAGCTTGCCAGGCTCCACGCCGCGCGGGCAGCGCTCCACGCAGGCCATGCACGAGAGACATTGATAGATGGAGGCGGAATGAATCAGCGGCTCGAGGTCGCCGGTCTCCACCATATACACAAACTCGTGGGGATGATACTCCATCTCGTCATAGGAGGGGCAGGTAGCCGAGCACTTGCCGCACCGCATACATTTGAGCGGATTGACCCCACTGATGCGCAGGATCTGCTCGCGCCGTCTTTCGTTTTTATTCTGCATAGCTCTCCTCCTTGACGCCGAGTGCCTCGGCCAGCAGCTCGGTAAAATAGACCACCGGCAGCTCGCTCCCGCTCTTGACGAGATTGTATTTGCAGAGCGGGCAGGCGGTGACGATCATCTCCGCCCCGTGTCCCGTCGCGCTCGCGCTGACCGTGCGGCTCCGCTTTTCGGCGGACTGCGCGTTTTCCAGCACCACATACCCGCCGCAGCACTCGTTGCGGGCGGGGTATATCACCGGCTCGGCCCCCAGCGCGCGGATGAAATCCTCCATCACGCGGGGGTTTTCGGGATCGTCCATGCGCATCACCTTGCCCGGACGGAGCAAAAGGCAGCCGTAATAGGCCGCGATTTTTTTGCCGGTCAGCGGCCGCTTTACCGCCTCGCGCACCCGGTCAAAGCCGACCACGTCGCGCAGCAGCTCGAGGTAATGGTAGACCTCGGTTTCCCCGGTATAAGGGGCGATGTGGTTGGGGTCCTGCGCCATATAGTTGTGCACCTTGGCGGCAAAATCCGCATCGGTCCGCATGGTCTGGTTGGTACGCTTGATGACATTGTGGCAGGCCGAGCAGACCGTTACCAGCGGCTGGCCCCGGTCCCTCGCCTGCGCCAGCGCGCGAACGCTGGAGAGCTTGGTGGCGATTTCGTCCTTGGCGGCGACGAACACGCCGCCGCAGCACTGCCAGTCCTCCAGCTCACACAGCTCCACGCCGAGCGCCTCGGCGCTTCTGCGCGCCCAGATATCCAGATCCTTGGCCTTGTTGCGGAGCGTACAGCCCGGATAATAACTGACTTTCATTGGGATACCTCCATTCCTCTGCTTTACACCATCTGCTCGGGGTGGAACACCTCGTCAAACCGCTCGGCTGTAAGGAACCCGAGCTGTACGCAGGCTTCCTTGAGCGATATGTTGTCCTTGTACGCCTTTTTGGCGGTTTTGGCGGCGTTCTCATACCCGATGTAGGGGTTGAGCGCGGTGACAAGCATCAGGGAATTGTGCAGATTGTGATACATTTTCTCGCGGTTTGCGGTGATGCCGACCGCGCAGTTGTTGTTGAACGAGACGATGGCCTCGGCAAGCAGCCGGGCCGACTGCAAAAAGTTGTAGGCCGCCACCGGCATGAACACGTTCAGCTCAAAATTGCCCTGCGAGGCGGCAATACCCACGGCCACGTCGTTGCCCATGACCTGCACGGCCACCATCGTGACCGCCTCGCACTGGGTCGGGTTGACCTTGCCCGGCATAATCGAGGAGCCAGGCTCGTTTTCGGGGATATGAATCTCTCCGAGGCCGTCGCGGGGACCGCTGGCCAGCCAGCGCACGTCGTTTGCAATCTTCATCATGTCGCAGGCCGTGGCCTTGATGGCGCCGTGCGCAAAGACCAGCTCATCCTTGGAGGTCAGGGCATGGAATTTGTTGGGCGCCGTGACAAAGGGCCTGCCGGTCAGCTCGGCGACCTTGGCCGCCACCAGCTCGGAAAAGCCGGCCGGCGCGTTGAGCCCGGTACCCACGGCGGTGCCGCCCAGCGCCAGCTCGTACAGGGGCTTCACGGCCATGCGCAAAAGCTCGGCGTCCCGCTCAAGGCTGGAGCGCCAGCCGCTGATCTCCTGGCTGAACTTGATCGGGGTCGCGTCCTGCAGATGTGTCCGTCCCGACTTGACAATGCCCTCGTTCTCGGCCTCCAGACGGCGGAAGGTTGCGACCAGCAGCTCGATGGCCGGCAGCAGTTTGTCTTCAATCGCCGTCACCGCCGAGATGTGCATGGCGGTCGGGAAGGTGTCGTTCGACGACTGGCTCATGTTCACATCGTCGTTCGGATGAATCAGCTTTTTGCCCGCGAGCTGGTTGGCGCGGTTGGCCACCACCTCGTTGGCGTTCATGTTGGACTGGGTGCCCGAGCCGGTCTGCCACACCACCAGCGGGAAGTGGTCGTTCAGCTCCCCGGCAATCACCTCGTCGCAGGCCCGCACAATCACATCCAGCTTCTCGTCGGTCATCTTCTCGGGCTTCAGCTCGTGGTTTGCCAGCGCCGCCGCCTTTTTGAGAATGCCGAACGCATGCGTGATCTCGCGCGGCATGATTTCAATGTCCACGCCGATTCTGAAGTTTTCATGGCTCCGCTGGGTCTGCGCGGCCCACAGCCGGTCGGCCGGAACCCGCACCTCCCCCATCGAGTCATGCTCAACGCGGTATTCCATCTCTCCGCCTCCTCAGATCGAAAGGCTGCCGATGACGCCCATCAGCGTATCGGCGCTGCGATGCAGCTTGGCAATTTCCTCATCGGTCAGCGTGACGTTCACCTTGCCGCGCACACCGTTGTGCCCGACCAGGTTCAGCGTGCTCAGGCAGACGTCGCTGATGCCGTATTCGCCGTGCATCATGGTGGATACCGTCATCGTGGTGTCGATACCGGCCAGAAGACATTTGCAGATATGGCAGACCGAAACCGAGACCGCATAGAAGGTGGCTCCCTTGCGCTGAATCACGCGGGCGCCCGATTTGCGCACATACTGCTCGACCTCCTCAAAGTTGAGGGCCGGCGGCATGACGCCGGAGACCGACAGCAGCTTGTTGCACTCCTCAATCGGCACATTGGAGATATTGGCAATCGACCACGGCACAAAGGAGGAGTCGCCGTGCTCGCCGAACACATAGGCGTGCACGTTGCTCTGGTTGATGTTGTAGTACTCGGACAGCCGGGCGCGCAGCCGGGCGGTATCCAGAATGGTACCCGAGCCGATGATGCGGCTCTCGGGCAGATCGGAACACTTGCAGAAGGTGTATGTAAGAATGTCCACCGGATTGCTGACAATGATGTAGGTGGCGTCCGGCGCATACTTTGTAATCTCCGGGATAATGGATTTGGTGATGTCCACATTGGTCTGCGCCAGCTCCAGGCGGGATTGCCCCGGCTTGCGGGCAATGCCCGAGGTCAGGATCACGATGTTGGAATCCTTCGCATCCCGGTAATCGCCGGCGTAAATCGAGCAGGCGCCGCAGAAGGGGGTTCCCTGCCGGATATCCAGTGCCTCCCCCAATGCCTTTTCGTTGTTGATGTCGATCATGACGATTTCCGACGCCAATCCCATGACTGTGAGCGTGTAGGCGATGGTCGAGCCAACGCAGCCTGTTCCGATGATAGATACCTTGTTCATAGTTTCCCTTTCCTATTCTACAAATTTATCTATATTTTATCACACTTCGCGGCAAATGTAAATACCGAATTTGATATATCGGTATTGTATTTATCGATATAGGCCATCCACATTGCGTAAAAGCTATGCCGATTGCTTATTGTAGACAAAAACAACCATCGGAATTTGTGCAATCTTCCGATGGTTTTTGCTGTTTTTCTCCTGAAATGAAGAAAATTGTGAACAAAAAAATTTTTTATTGTCTTGCGTTTCGGACGGGATTTACCCCGGACCGCGCAACGATGGAAGCGGATTCCGCAGTCTGCTGCACGGCCGAAACCTGAACTCCATAACCGGAACGAGCCTCCGGCTCCACTGCACTGCCAACGCTCCCAGGCACAGCCGCCGGGGCCTCCGTTGCAGCCGCCGCTGCAGCCCGCTCGGCTGCCTTGTCATACCGGCGGTTGATGAAGTAAACCACCACGTTGCTCGAAACAATGAGCAGGTTGAGCACATAAACCACCAGTACGTAATTGATGGTATGCGTCCAGAGCTTGGCGGCAATACCGGCAATATATCCGGTGACAATCAGCAGAATGAAGGGCAGGCTCATGGACTTGGCGGTTTTGGCTTTGATGTTCTTGTACACCGACATGGGCCAGGAAAACCCGAAGCAGATCAGCATAGTGGCCTCTAAAATTTGTGGCATGGCGTGTTTTTTCCTCTCTTTTTTCTTTTTTTACTATTATACCATTGACAAGCGATAAAGTCCAATATATAATATCTATGAAACCGATAATTTTCAGGAATGAATGGAGGAAGCTATGGAGATCAGCCAGATCCGGTATTTTTTAGAGGTCGCCCAAAGCCAGCACATCACGCACAGCGCCGAGCGACTGCACATTGCCCAGCCGGCGCTGACCAAAGCCATCCACCGTCTGGAGGATGAGCTGGGGGTGCCGCTCTTTCTGGCAAAGGGGCGGAACATTGTGCTTTCGGAGTACGGACGCTTTCTGCAGAAGCAGCTCACGCCTCTGCTCACCGAGCTGGACAGCGTCCCCGCCCGGCTCCGCGCCATGGCGCGCACCGAAAACCAAACGGTTCACCTGAATGTGCTGGCGGCATCCCAGCTGGTGACCGACGCCATCATCGCCTACAACCGCTCGCAGGAAAACGCCCCCCTGAGCTTTCAGCTCACGCAGAACGCCGAGAGCCGGCTCTACGACATCTGCGTGACCACCAGCCTGTTCCACCCGGAGCCGCCGGATCACGAGGGGGAGGAGTTTGCCGTGACCGAGCGCATTTTTCTGGCGGTTCCATCCACGCACCGGCTTGCCCGGAATCACAGCGTGCGCCTGATCGATGCGGCCGAGGAGGGCTTTATCAGCCTGATGGGATCGCGCCAGTTCCGCTGGATCTGCGATCGATTCTGCCGGCAGACCGGCTTTACGCCGAATATCATCTTTGAGAGCGACAGCCCCGCAACCGTCAAAAACATGATTGCGGCCAGAATGGGGATCGGCTTCTGGCCGGAATACACCTGGGGCCGTCTGGACAACGACCAGGTGCGCCTGCTCCCGATCACCGAGCCGCTCTGCCAGCGCGACATTCTCTTTGATTACCGTGCAAACAAGGTGGACAACACGGCGGTGAGTGGTTTTTTCGCATTTTTGCAGCGCTTTTGCCAGGAGAATCTCGGCGGCATGAGCAGGCCGGACAGCTCCACATCGGACAAGTCCGTATCCGCGCCCCGGTCTGTGAAAGGAGAACAGCAGCCATAGCCCACCGGCTCAACCGGCGGCCCGTTCCCCTGTATGCGCATGGTTTCGGCGGCAATGGCAGACCGAAAGGCCCTACCAAAAGTAAAAGCCCTATTTTTTCTGTATTAAAATCACCTGCCGCAAATGGACTTATTTGCGGCAGGCGAGACTGTAGACCAAAGCAAGCGCTTTTGTCAGTTTGATGAAAGTTTTGATCAAACTTTTTCAAAAGTTTGCGGGGTCAAGGGCGAGTAGCCCTTGTCGCCCTCCGCAGAGGGCGAAATTCCCCTATATGGCGTTTCTTTTTGTGAGCTTTTTCT
>CALXUY010000076.1 GCA_944391805.1 uncultured Clostridia bacterium | reverse complement strand
CGTTACCAGTGACTTTTTGAAGTCTTCATCGTATTTGGTTGTTGACATCTTTTTCCCTCCTTGCTTGTGTGTCTATTATTATACCATATTTCTGCTCTTTTGTCCACTTTTTTAGGAATGCACCAATACCGAGGACTGCGGAAGCAGACCGCCAAACTGAATATGCTGTTCGCGCTGGCGAACTTGGTTCTGACTGACAGGCATTGCCTGCCGGTCTGAATCCGTGCGCCTTGCGTGAACAGAGACGGGGACTTTCTGTCCTTTTTGTCATCGTTCCGTTACGCAGAATTTGATTTCTGCTGTTGCGCGGTGTTGCCTATAGTGTCGGAGCCATGACCGGAATTGACAAACAGGAGGCAATGTGGTATAATTCATTTGAGAGGAGATACCCCGATCGTGCGGGCAGGCTGTTCCAAGCAGACATTTGATGAATGAAAATCAAAAGAACAGGGGGATATGTGATGGACTCATCAGTCAAGCATAGTGATTTGTTGTTGGATAATAAGCAAATCAAAGATGTCCGGATTCCGGATAAAGACATCCCCGTGGTGTGGCACCTGTATTGGCTGAAAAGGAGCGAATACAACTCCCGTATTCATGCTCCATTTAAGAGGGCAGTTTCGCATAATCACTCGTTTTTTGAAATGCAGTTTATCACAGAGGGAGAGGTAGAATACAGGATCGGGCAGGAGCGGGTGCGCATCGGTTCGGGACAGTTTCTGATTGTTTGCCCGAAGATCGATCATTTTTCGGTCTATCGGTCGGATGTATTGAGGAGACTGTCTATTGGATTTGATCTGTGGACGGAGAAAGAAGAGCAGATTGCCGCTCAATTGGAATATCTGCGTTCCATCCCGTATTACTCTGCAGGCTACAGTCCCTGTATGATATCGGCGCTTGAGTTGATTCTGAATGAGGTAGATGAACGGGATTCCTTTGCCGGCTATATGAAACGGGCGCTGCTGAATACTTTTTTGCTTTCCGTCCTCCATGCATTATCTGTGAATGCGCACCGTCCGGAGCGGCTTCCCTCTGCGCAAAATAAAATTGAAGCCAGCGATGAAACCGTATACCAGGCAGTGACCAATTATCTGCAAAGAAATATCAGCAAAAATATTTGCCTGCAGGAGCTTTCGGATGTGTTATTGATCAGTATCAGCCAGCTCAACCGCCGCCTGATCCGATACAGCGGGATGAGCTTTCAAAAACTGAAGGATTCTATCAAGTGTGCGCGAGCGCGGGAGCTGTTGGCTACAGACATGAATATGGCGCAAATCAGTGAGGCAATCGGTATCAGTAACGAATACAGCTTCAATCGCTTTTTTAAGCGTGTGGAGGGAATGACGCCCGGGCGGTTCCGGGAGTCGCTGCAAACGAATAACTATAAATAAATCATCAAAATATCACCGGACAAGAACGATTATGGTAAAAAGTCGACTTGTTCGGTGATTTTATTGAGTTTTGCTTTGTGTTATAATATGCATACTGAATAAAAAGGAGGGGTGCTATGAAAAAATTTTTCGTGCTACTTGCAGTTCTGCTGATCCTGCAATCCCTTGCAGCCTGTCAGCAAAAGCCAGCGCCGCCAGGAGGAACGGATACAGTTACGGAGCATATGACCGCTCCGCCGGACGAGACAGACCCAGGGGAAACAGATGGAAAGGAGGATCCCAATATGATTTCTCATTGGACGTTTGACAGCATTGGTGAGGGCGGTTTTGTGGCAGACACTGCCGATCGGAAAAACGGAACTGCGCAGAGCTGTGATGTTTCGGTAGATGCCATTGCAGGCTCCAGCTTGCTTTTTCAACCGTCTGTCGGTTCGCACGTCAGCTTTGGTACGCAAATCACCAATGCTCTCAAAGACACCGGAGCTGTGACAATTGCTTTCTGGTATTACTCTATGACCTCGTATCTGCAAAAGCCTTATATTTTTTATCTCTCCATGGAGGACGGTGATCCTGGGTTTTGTGTGGAGCTGTCCGGCACCGAAATTGTGGTTTCCTGCCGCAGCAGCGACAAAGAGACCGTCAAAGTCAGGACTTTTTCCTGCCGGGGCTGGGGAGAATGGATTCACCTGGCGGTTTCTGTAGACTATGCGGAAGAAACCGTTCGCCTGTTCCGCAACGGAACTGAGATTCAGCCCAAGGAAACCGATCCGCTTCAATTTCGCCAGACCGAATATGACCCCGGAACGCCCCTGTATGAGGACGCCATCGGCGGATTTACCGGAGATCATCTGAACACGAAGGTATTTTCCGGAAAAATCGATGAGGTTTATCTCTTTTCCAAGGCTGCCTCCGCAGAGGAAATTCAAGCGCTGTATGAGGAGGGGAAACATGTGGTGACGCAATCGGATGCTGACCGCACGCTGTACGCAAAGCTCTCTATCCTCACGGGAATGGGAGGGACCGTGCTTTCTGTCGGGAGCAATTTGGTGCTGCACAACAGCGACCGCTGTTTTTTACTCCCAGGTGATGCGTCGGCTGTCGTGCTGGAACGCAACGGTACATATTATGCTCCGCTTGCCTTCTATGAAACATACCGGAATGCTGCCTTTTCTGAGGAGGCGCTTGCGGATATGGATACGGTGGTTGAAAACGGCATTCGATATCTGTCTCTTTCGGATTTTGCGTCCGTAACCGAAACCGATATCCTGATCACCGAGACCGGGCGGATCCTGCTCGGGGCGGACAGCGGCCGGGTGGACGAGGCTCTCCTGGCGTTCATTGACCGCTACTATGACGGGGAACTGGCACTTCTTCCTGTTCCGGAGGAGGTTTTTTACAGCAGCCGTACCGAAGTGCAGTACAGCGATGTCAGCTCTCTGAATATTTCACTTGGCTCTCCGTCCATTCTCCGTTTGCCGGACGGAAACCTGCTTTGCTCCTATGATTACAATGGGAAAGGGTACAAGCCCGTCAGCGGAGGAACCAACGACACTGGCGTATGCCTTTCCACCGATCAGGGGAAAACCTGGGTACAGATTGCCTTGGTAGAAAAACTCATGTGGGCGTCGCTGTTCTGTGTGGAGGATACGGTTTATCTGGTGGGCCGGGATACGGCAACCGCCAAGCTGGCCATTGTCAGGAGTGACGATGCCGGTCATACCTGGACCGATACCTCGCAGGGGCAGATCGACCTGACCGTTGGCTCTGCGCATCGCGCCCCCACCCCGGTGGTGATTGCCGACGGATGGGTCTACATCGCCTGTGAGGACAGCTGCAATGCGGCAGGAATTGCGCAGAATGTCCCGACCAAACGCGCGTATATGATGAGCGCGCCTGTGGACGCAGATTTGCTCCGGGCGAGCAGTTGGACAAAATCCAACTGCGTTTCGTTTGACCCGGAGTGGCTGGATCCATCCTTGTATTATGGCGGCAGCAATACAGGGCTTGGCTTTTATGAGGGCAATGCTGTCCGCGGCAAGGACGGAACCATGTATATCATCCTGCGCGTGGATTCCGACCCCGCCTATGGTCTGGCATGTATGCTGAAGCTATCCGAGGACCGAACCGCGCTCACCTTCGAGCGGATGCTTGAGCTTCCGGTGGGTAAGGATAAGTTCGCAATCCGTTACGACGAGACGTCGGGGAAATACCTTGCCATTGGCAATGTCAAAACAACCGACGGGTTTCCCACACAGCGCAATGTGCTTGCCATGTATGCCTCGGAGGATCTGGTCCACTGGTCCTATGCTGCAACCCTGATTTCCGACAATACGTTAGCCATGCTGGAAGATCTGATGCAGAATTATGGATACCAGTACCCCGATTTTCTCATTGTGGGGGATGATTTGCTACTGGTGGTGCGGGAGGCTTCCGGCAACACGGTGTATTATCACAATGCCAATTACATCAGTTGTTTTGTCATTGATGATTTCCGCAGTTTGCTGAGTTGAATGAAGCCGCGGAAGCATCAGAAAGGAAAACGCAATGCCTGATATCGAACTGAAAATCATCTCCTCCCTGGAGAAATGCTTTCCCGACGAAACGCTCAACGGCAAGCCAAACCAAACCGTATGTTCTGTTTTCCGCAATCAGCGGCTTTGTCTTCAGGCTGCCTATCGCACCGAGGAGCTGCTGAACGACGTCCCTTTTCTCCTCCGACCCGTGGTGAAGGGAGCGCTTGCACCGTATATCCGGATCCGGCAGGTTCAGTATGTACCGTCATTGTATGCGGCCGATCTGACGAATTGCGATGAAAATTACCTGCGCCGGTGCGCGGGGCTGTATCCCGATCCGCTCCGACCGCTGCTGTACAACGGCTGCGCGATCCTGTATCCGCGGCAGCTTGACTCCCTGTGGCTGGACGCAATGCTTCCGGAAGAGCTGCCGGCCGGAGAATATCCGCTGGTTTTGGAGCTGCATTCGGAAAGAACGGGGGAATGCCTGGCCGGAGCGGAGGTGACGGTGCAGGTTTGCGGGTTGTCTCTTCCCAGGCAAAAGCGGATTCACACCGAATGGTTTTATGCCGACTGTCTGGCCGAGCAATATCATGTACCGGTTTTTTCCGAGAAGCATTGGCGGATCATTGGCAGCTTTCTGCAAACTGCCGTTCAGAATGGGATCAATATGATTCTGACGCCGGTGTTCACACCGGAGCTGGATACCGCTGTGGGCCGGGAACGGCTGACCACGCAGCTGGTCGGGATAACGGTTGAGGCAGATGGCGCCTATCGGTTTGATTTCTCTGCACTGGATCGTTGGATTGGCTTGTGCCGAGATGCGGGAGTGGAGTATTTTGAATTTCCGCATCTGTTCTCGCAATGGGGAGCGAAGCATGCGCCCAAGATTGTTGCAAAGGTCAATGGGCGCAGGCAAACCATTTTCGGCTGGCAGACCGACGCACTGGGAGCAACATATGCGCGCTTTCTTTCCTGCTTTCTTCCGGCGTTGATCTCCCATTTGGAGGAGATGCAATTGGCAGGGAAATGCTATTTTCACATTTCGGACGAACCGAAGCTGGCGCAGCTGGAGCATTATATCAAATGCCGCGATCTGGTTGTTCCGCATCTGAAGCATTATCCGGTGATTGACGCGCTTTCCGATTATGCGTTTGCCAAGAGCGGAGCGGTTATGCAACCAGTACCGTCAGTTCAGCATATTCAACCGTTTTTAGACGCCCATGTCTCTCCGCTCTGGACCTATTACAGCGGTGCGCATGGCTGCAGCGCATACACAGGCCGCTACCTCTCCATGCCGCTTGCCCGTACGAGAATCATCGGGGTGCAGATGTATATGGCCGATGTGCAGGGCTTTCTCCATTGGGGCTACAATTTCTGGCACACCAAACTGTCGTATGACGTGATTGATCCGCGTTTGATGACGGATTGCGGCTGCTTCAACCCTTCCGGGGATTGCTTTCTGGTTTATCCCGGTGAGGAGGGTCGTGCATGGGAGTCGATGCGCCTGAACGCGATGCGGGAAGCGATGGAGGACATCCGGATGCTGGAGCTGTACGAATCGGCATTCGGAAAAGAAGCAACCAAGCGGATGCTTCTGGAGCAGAGCGGGGGAAGGCTCGATTTTCGGGTATATCCCACAGAGGCCGCTTTTTTCTCCCGGCTGCGGGCACATATTATGAAAAAACTGCTGTCATGATATGTGAACGGGCTTGACTGCAAAAGCGGCTGCCCCGGATATTTCTTTCTTACATCAATATGCTACACTGCGTACAGCAATTACTGAAATTCAATTAGAAGGGAGATTAAAATGAAAGCACGGATATCGCTTTTCGGTATAGCCTTGTTGCTGTTATGTTCGGTTTTCTTGGGGTCCTGCCGGCAGCAGGAGCGGCCGCCACAGGACACAGCCCCTACGGAAACCAAGGAAGAATACATGTCATATTTGAATACCCTGCCTGAAAACACCTATGGGTATGACGAATTGCGCGCCTTGGCATTTGAAACCAACTGTATTTCCGATACACTGGAGGATAGCGCCTCGGATGTAGACCAGGCATTGGTGGAACGGGATCGCACTGTGGAAAATCGCTACGGTGTTGACATCGTGTATTCCCCGGTCACTGCCAAAACGGCCGTTTCCACCATGCGGCAGTCGGTGACCAGTGGAGACAACACATACAATGTTTTTCTCTATCAGGCGCAGGAGCTGATGTCAATTGCCACCGAAAACTGCCTGCAGAATCTCTGGGACATTGCAAATATGGATCTGACGCAGGAATGGTGGAACCAATCCTTTAATCAAAATCTGGAGCTGAACGGCAAGCTGTTCTGCACAGCAGGACAGTATTCGCAATGGTATTTCGGTGCGCCTGCCTGTATGGCATACAATAAGAATTTTGCAACCAATTACAATATTACGGATATTGACGATTTGGTGGACAGTGGTGAATGGACGATGGAGGAGATGCACCGAATCTGCACGGAACAGAACATCACAATCGATTGGGACAGCAACGGCGTGATGAATGAAAACGATATATATGCCATCGCTGTTTATTCACCTGTTCTGTACGGTCTGTTTGCCGGAGCGGGCGGGAATTTCTCCACACTGGATGCAAATGGGAATATACAGGTGGATATTTCTGATAATCTGAGCATTCAACGATTGGATTCGATTATCAATGTGTTCAATTCCTCCACCTCGTTTTACTCGGATCTGATTGCGGAAGTGGAAGAAGTATTTATCAACAACCGTTCTCTGTTCTTTTACGCAACACTTGGGTTTATGGCGGATTTTCTGAATGTCGATTTTGATTACGGCATCCTCCCAACACCCAAATTCAACAGTTCACAGGAGGAGTATATCTCCTGCGCAAATCCGCAAAGCAATTTCTGCCTTGGGGTGCCTTACGGACTTTCCAAGGAGGAAAGCGATTTTGTCGGCTTGATTCTGGAGGCATACAATTATACCTCGTCGGTGCTGGTCAAACCGGAAAAATACGATTCCTTTATGAAATACAGAGTGGCAAATGATCCTGCTTCCAGCGCAAGATTGGACCAGATGTTTGAATCACTGTATTTTGATATGAATCTGGTAATGGATTTCGGAGATACCAGAACGCTGATCAATAAAACAATTTTTAACGAAACTACAAACCGCTATGTATCCTCGGTCAGAGCGTCGCAGGCGCTCATTGAGTCGGATATCGAAAAACTGATCGGTGTAACGCAATCGCCGAGTTGAGCAGAAGGAAAGGAGATCAAAATGAAAAAACTGGTATGGGCTCTTTGCTTGGGAGTATTGCTTGGTGCATTTCCAATAGCCGGGGTCGCGCAGACTTCCCAAGGTGATCTGTCAGATGATTTGGACGAAAATCTGATTGTACATTTCGATTTTGAAACCACCAACGAGACCGGACGCCCGCTGGACATCTCTGCCGCAGGAGACACGAAGGAGACGCTGTACATTCCCGAAACAAAGGATGCAGACGGCAATCCCCTGACATATCTTTCAGACGGGGTTGCGCATGTCAGCGCCGCCGCTGGGAGCTACCTCTCGCTTGGCGCCTTTGGGGATGATGTCAAGGCCTGCACGGAAATGACGGTATTTGTGGCTTTTCAGGCCAAGGGGACGCCGACCGGTTCCTTTGCCAATGTTTTGGATATGAACAATGTTCTTCGCCCTTATATCACAACCGACGGTCTCTTTGTGCGTGCGACCGATGCCGCGTACAAAAACAACAACGTTGCACTCATCCCCGATGGGCATCCCGTTGCAATGGATCAGTACATCTGGGCGGCGTTTGCCCTCCGGTGGGATCAGGCGGCCGCCACACTGTACTGCGATACATATGTTTCTGTGGATGCCGGGCAGACTTACACCCGTTATTCCACCACGCATTCCGGCGTGAATACCATGTTCTCCAATTGCAACAGTCTGTATCTCGGAAAGCTGCAGAACGGAAACGCATGGAACAAGGACGGTATTCTGGGCTTTGATTTTGACGATTTCCGGATTTACAATCAGTCGCTGACCCAGGAGGAAGTAGAGCGCATTCAAATTGAGAAAACGCCTGCAAATGTGTGCACGCAGGAGCGTGTGAGGGATGGCGTATTTGACGTGCGCTTCTGTGCAGTGATCGATTCGCTTGATTACAGCGAGGTAGGCTTTGAGATTGTTGCAGTGGATGCCGAGGGGAGTGAACTGAACCGTTTCCGTCATGCCAGTAGTCAGGTTTACGAATCGGTTCTGGCACTTGGCGAACCGGTTACGGCGCAGGAGCTGGGCGGGAAATATCTGATCGCTTATGCCATTCTGGATATCCCGGATGATCTGGGCACGGTTGTATTTCAGATCACCCCTTATGCAGTCAGAAACGGGATCACCTATTTCGGGGATACCCTGCAAGCGCGGTTTGAAGAATCCGCACGGGTAACAGTGTGAAAGGAGTGGAACACATGAAAAAAACATATGTACTTCCCAATGCCGTATTTGAGAAAATTTACGGTGTAGATATTTTGACCGATAGCCTGACCAATTTGGGAGACGTGAATTCCGAGTGCGATTTTGATGTTTGGAATCAAAAATCTTGAACCGATGTTAAGGAGGATCAAATCATGAAAAAGCTGCTTACAAGCCTGACATTATGCCTGTTGCTAATGGGAACGATGCTCCCGTTGGGAGCCGCTGCGGAAACGCCGGAGGAAGTAACCGGAATTGACCGGAATCTTGTGATCCATTATGATTTTGAAGGCGAAACGCTGGAGGAACAGCTCTCCGACAAAGCGCCTGCAGGAGTCAGCAAAGAAAATCTCTCACTGTTTTCCACTAATGATGAGAATACCGGTGCGCCGCTGACATATATCTCGGACGGCGTTGCGCACATTGACCATGCGTTGAACAACTATCTGTATGTGCCGTTTGACGCGGAAAACAATATCGGAACCGACGTTTTGAATTGTGCCGAAACCGGAGAGATGACCATATTCACTGCCGTGCGCGTGATCGGTTCCCCTCAAGCGTGGGCGACTTTTGTGGATTTCAACAATGTTGTCCGAATGTATCTCTGCGGTTCTGCCGGCAATACGGCAATCTTTTCCACACTTGGCATTCGGGGAACCACCACCATGAACGATAACGCCAATGTGGATTTTGCAATGAAAAATGCGGATATTTACCACGAAACAGATGTGGTATACATCGCTGTGACTTATCAGTATGATGCATCTGCGAAAAAGCTGGTCGGTGCGGCGTACCTGTCATTTGACTATGGAGAAACCTATACCGAAACCCTCGGACTGTTTGAGGAGGTAGAGGAATTTATTACCCAATGCGGGCACATCTGCTTTGGAAAAACGCGCGCCGGCAACCAGTTCAAAAGGACCGATCATGGCTCAAGCTACGATTTTTATGATTTCAGAGTGTATAACACGGCACTAACGCCGGATGAGATCAAATCCATTCGTACAGGAGATGAGCCGGAGGATCTGCCGGATCCCGAGCCGGGAGACGACAGCTCGGAGGATGAAACCTCCGGTGCAGGGGATGAGCCTACCCGTGAACCGGGAACCACAGAAGGCGGGGCTCCAACCCGGGAACCTTCTCCCACAGATGATTCATCAAATTCTGATACCGGTTCCGATGCTTCTGATCCGTCGGACGGCGGCGACGGATGTGCCTCCATGCTTTCGTTTGGCGGATTATCAGCAATGGCGCTGATTGCGATCGGTGTAATTGGTTTGGTCCGGAAAAAGGATTAACCGTTAGATAGGTTTGAGTCAAGTTTGGACAAAAATTCCGATTGACTATCGGCCTGTATCATCATACATCAAACAAGCAAGGTTAATCCATAGGTTGACCTTGCTTGTTCGTACGATTGCCGAACCGTTCAAAATTTTATATAAGCCCTTCAGGAGAGATTTCACTTCTTTAACCAATATAAGGACGGGGAGGTTTTGGAAAGCCGTGTGAAAAAATGGGTTCATAATTGCGTTTTTTCGAAATGTCAGTATGACTGCTGTCCTCTGGGGTAATTTTATCATGTAAACTGATGTATGCATGTTTATTTCCCCACCGTTATATCATATTACTTGGATTCAATATGGTCGGTAACCCGATTCGCATCGGCAGAATTTTTACTTGACAAAAGCATGCGGAAATGGTATACTGTAAAGGTAGTGTCCGTTTATATGGATGTGCCCGCGCGGGAGTCATTTCCCAAGGAGATGTCGGCGCGGGAAACGAAGCCGTGATGTCATTCAAAATCTGTCGTGAAAAATCAGAATCGGAGGAAGAAAATATGGAGGAACAACAGGAGCCGGTATCCGGAAACCGGCCGTCGTCCGGCAGTCAAGCGCCGTCCGGCAATCCGCCGGAATCCGGCAGTCCGGCTGGGGCTGACAGGGCCGCGGCTGCCGAACCGGCGGGGGAGCCTTCTCTGCGCTACAACAGCAGGCGGGAGGTGGCCAAAAGCGGGCTGCTGGGGGCCTTTATCGGGTTGGCCATTATTGTACCGGGGGTGAGCGGGAGCGCTGTTGCCATCATCTTCCGGCTGTATGAAAAGCTGCTTTGGGCGCTGGGCAATGTGGTGCGCCGCTTCCGCGTTTGTGCCCGCTTCCTGCTGCCCATTGTCATCGGCGGCGTGGCGGGATTGGCGGTCGGCTTTTTCGGAGTACGGGCCCTTCTGTCGCTGCTGCCCTTTGCGGTGGTTGCGCTGTTTGCCGGACTGATGCTCGGAGCCTTTCCGTCGGTGACCGATCAGCTCAAGGGAGAGCGTCCGACGCCCGTGCGCGTGGCGCTGCTGGCGGTTGGGTTTGCCTTTCCAGTGGCCATCTCGCTGTTTTCCGTTTACGGCTCGTTCGGCGCGGCCTCGCTGGAGGAGCTGCAGGCGTGGCACTACCCGGTGTTTGTACTGCTGGGCTTTGCTGTGACCATCACGCAGTTGGTGCCGGGTCTGAGCGCCACGGCGCTGCTGATGACGGTCGGTTATTTTGCCCCGCTGATGAATTCGGTCAGCCTGACCTATTGGAGGAGCAATCCGCAGGTGCTTCTGGTGTATCTCTGCCTTGTCGTCGGCTTTGTTGCGGGGCTGCCCATCGTATCGCGGCTGCTCTCGCGCCTGCTTTCGCGCCGGCGGGCGCCCACATTCTATACGGTGGCGGGGCTGTCCCTCGGCTCGGTGGCTACCATGTTTTTCAATTCGGATATGCTGGAGCTGTACCGGGGATGGACGCCCGGCGCTGCCATGTGGTGGGATTTGGGCATTGGACTGGTTTTGTTTGCCGGAGGTGTGGTTGTTGCCTACCTGTTTGTACGCTATGAGCGCAGACACCCTACTGCGGAGCCGGACAAGCAGTAAAAACCGATTGGAATATACGAAGAAGGGGAGAAAACAGTAATATTCTTAAGCCTCCTGAACCGGCGGCCGGATGGATTCACCATACGAATCCATCCGGCCGTTTACTGTGTTTGCAAAGCTGTCCGGATTTTTTCGTAGCTTGAACTGTTCCCTTTTTGCCCATCTCTGCCGTGTCAAAATTTCTGCCGCCCTTGTGCCGCCCTTCTGTGCCTTCTGTTTTGCGATGCACTCTGTCCGATTGTTCTGTCTTGCACCACCGCTTCCACTGCGTTTTTGGGGGGGACGAGAAAAAATCCGGCATAAAAAGAGTTCGCAGCTTTTTTTCCGGGAAAAAGCAATGCGCGCGTGGTAAAATATGCATGCAAAAAGCCCTCCGGCGTGTGTTTGTGCATGTCTCTTCACCGCGGTGCGCTCGGAGTTCCTGTGCGTATGCCGGACGGATTGGCTTCTTGCCCTTGGCAGTCCTTCAGGTGAATTGCCTGAAATGGATGGGGTTCAAATCCCCTCGGGTGTTAGACCCAACTATCGCAGGTTCGAATCCTGCCGTATACCCTGCGGGTATATCGCCAGTGGATTGGTCGCTGCCCCCGTTGGCAGCAAACCGGCGCGGGCTCGCGCCGGACCCAAACAGAAACGCAGCCGTTCGGCTGCGGCCGGGCGGCTGTGGCCGCTCTCCGCCGCGGCAATGCCGGCCGCGCCTTGCCTGAAGCCGGATACCGTGCTGTCGGAACCGGAGCCAGGGGTACGCCTCCCGCTCCGCACCCGCTCCACTCAAGGCTCCAGCCGCGCGGCGGGCATGAACGGCTGTCTGTCAACAACATTGCAAGGAGGATTCCATAGATGAAAAAGCTGATCATTCAGGAAAATCAAAAAGGCTTTCTGTTCAAAAACGGCAGATATGTCCGGCTGCTGGAGGCCGGGCGTTATTACCTCTCCGGCAACAGTGAGGTTGTGCTTTCGGACCTTGGGGAACCTCTGCGCGTGAGCAATTGCGTTCTCGATACGCTGCTTGCCGACAAGGCTGTTTCCAGGCAGACCGTGGCAATTGAGGTAGCGGATGAGCAGCTTGCCCTGCACTTTGTCAACGGCAATTTCGTTTCGGCGCTGCGCTGCGGCAGATATGCTTTCTGGAGCACGGTGGACCGGCACGAGTTCCGGCTGGTGGACATCTCCACGCCGGAGGTGGACGATTGTGTGCCCGCCTACATTTTTTCCAAGCTCCCTGTCGGCTGTTACATCAAAATTGAGGTTGCAGAGTATCAGAGGGCAAGGCTCTATTTCGACCGGAAGCTGGTGCGGATGCTCGATGCGGGCGTATATTATTTCTGGAAAACCGGTGTCAAGGTGGAAGCCGATTTTGTGGACACCCGCCTGACGCAAATGAATATCACCGGACAGGAAATTCTGACGCAGGATAAGGTTTCTCTGCGCATCAATTTCGTGTGCAGCTACCGTGTGACCGACTATGTCAGGATTCTCACCGAAATCGACGATTATGAGGAGCAAATGCATGTGGCGGCGCAGCTGGCTCTGCGCGATTATGTGGGCAGATACCGGCTGGATGAAATTCTGGAGAACAAGGACCAGCTCTCGCGGCATGTATATGAAAAGCTGAAGGCAAAGGAGCAGGAGCTGTTTGTAGAAATTACCGACGCGGATGTGAAGGACATCATTCTGCCCGGCGAAATCCGCGAAATTATGAACACAGTGCTGGTCGCCGAGAAGCGCGCGCAGGCAAACGTCATCACCCGTCGCGAGGAGGTTGCCTCCACACGCTCTCTGCTGAATACGGCGAGAATGATGGAGGAGAACCGCACGCTCTACAAGCTCAAGGAGCTGGAGTACATCGAGCGCATTTGCGAGAATGTGGGCAACATCACCCTGAACGGGAGCGGCGATCTGCTCTCACAGCTGGCGTGTATGCTCCGGTCGGGGAATTCCGGGAGCACCAATGCCGCAGGCAGCGTTATCGGCGGTGCAGACGCACAATACGGAGGCTGAAATGATAGTCCGGCAATTGATCGGAACATGCGGGAAGGAGGAACACCATTATGATAGAGATAATCGGGACATACAACACGGCCAAGTGCTTTACCGACCGGCTTGAGGACGGCGCGCGCGAGCAGATTCAGGCCGTTTGCAATGCGGAGGCCTTTGCCTCCTCTCAGATTCGTATTATGCCCGATGTGCATGCGGGTAAGGGCTGCACCATCGGCACGACCATGACGGTGACAGACAAAATTGTCCCCGCCATGGTGGGTGTGGACGTCGGGTGCGGGATGTACACCGTTCCGCTCGGGCAGGTTGAAATCGACCTGGAGCGCTTTGACGAGGCCGCGCACGGAATTCCCTGCGGCAAGCAGGTGTGGGAGGGCAGACAGGAGCGGTTTGACCTGACCGGGCTGCGCTGCTACCGAAGCCTGAAGGACTCCAGACGGCTGGAGCGGAGCATTGGCACGCTGGGCGGCGGCAATCATTTCATTGAGATTGACGAGGACGGAGACGGCAGCCGGTATCTGGTGATTCACTCGGGCAGCCGCAACCTCGGCACGCAGGTTGCAATGCATTACCAGACTCTTGCCGTGGAGCTGAACCGCGGAAAGGAGGAGTACTTCCGGAGACGGGAGGAGATCATCCGCACGTACAAGGAGGAGGGGCGCAGAGGTGAGATACAGAGCGCGCTTCAGACGCTCGACCGGGCATGGGAGAGCAAAGAGCCGACTCTGCCGCACGACCTTTGTTATCTCTGGGGGTCCTTTATGGAGGACTATCTGCACGATGTGGAGCTTTGCCAGCGGTTTGCAAGGCGCAACCGTGAGAAAATGGCGGAGATTCTGCTCGACAGAACCGGGCTGAACGGGGAGTCTCCCTTTCACACCGTGCACAATTACATCGATGTGGACGAGATGATTCTCCGCAAGGGAGCGGTGTCGGCAAAGGAGGGGGAGCGGATTCTGATTCCCATCAACATGCGCGACGGGAGCCTGATCTGCATCGGCAAGGGCAACGGTGACTGGAACTGCTCGGCGCCGCACGGCGCGGGGCGGCTGATGTCGCGTGCCGCGGCCTTTGAGCGCCTCACGATGGCGGAGTATCGGGAGCAGATGACGGGCATCTGGTCGACCTGCATCTCTCCCGAGACGCTCGACGAGTCCCCGATGGCATATAAGAGCATCGACGAGATTGTGAACAGCATTGGTCCGACCGCCGAAATTGTCTGCCGCCTCCGGCCGATATATAACTTCAAGGCGACCGAGTAGCGGGCGCCCTCAGGCAGGCGACGCAAACCAGCGGGCGCTTTCAACGCAAACCGCGTTGGAAGCGCCCGCTGCTGGCAGCATTGCGAAAGAAACTCCGTGAATGGACGCATTCTGCGTCAGCCTCCCGTTCCAAGACGGGGGAATTTGTGGCCTGCCGATTCAACGGCGGCGCGGAGAAGGTGACGGCCGGGAGGGACAACGGCATGGAAAAGGCGACGGCATGGCGGCCGATGAGCGGTTTTTCAGATCTGTGTGTAAAACCGGACAAATTCGGAGGGGGTCATGCCGTATTTTTTCTTAAGGCAACACCGCGCAACAGCAGAAATCGAATTCTGCGTAACGGAACGATGACAAAAAGGACAGAAAGCCCCCGTCTCTGTTCACGCAAGGCGCACGGATTCAGACCGGCAGGCAATGCCTGTC
>CALXUY010000075.1 GCA_944391805.1 uncultured Clostridia bacterium | reverse complement strand
GTGCGTGCTGACTTCTTTCAATTCGTCGTGCAAAAACGACATGCTCATTTGTTTATCCATGGGTTTATTATACCATATTTTTGTCTGAATTTCAAGCCCCTTGCTTTGCGCGGTGTTGCCTTAAAGGGAGTGGACGGATGCCCGACCGGTGATGGAAGTTCCGTTCGCGATTGGGGCTCACTTTGCGGATCGGCTCGTCCTGCAAGCCGTTCCCTGTTGGCGGTGAAGGGCGGCGTTGCCGGCCTGATCCCGGAAGTCTGCCGGAATTGCCGGCCGAAAGGAGAACGCAATGTCACTCAACATCAAATACGAGCATCGCCAGAACGATATTTACACATGGAGCGATGAGACCAAAGGCGCTTTGGAGTACCGCACGCCGCATCTGCACCGGGAGCTGGAGTTGGTGTTTTACCTGGGCGGCAGAACGGCGGTACAGGTCGGTTCGGTGCACTATGAGCTGGAGGCGGGAGACATTTTTCTCACCTTTCCGAATCAGATTCACAGCTACGAAACACTGGAAAAGGAGCGCTTCCGGCTGTTTTTGGTCAAGCCCGAGCTGATGCCCGAGCTGATGCAGGTGTTCCATATGGCGGTGCCGACGAGCGCTGTGGTCAAGGGGCGGGCCGAGGAGCCGGAGCTGCGGATGCTTTGGCAGTCGCTGGCCAGGGTCTGTGTCTCGCCGCCGGACGCTCCGTACCGCAAGCAAAAGCTGCACGGGTATCTGCTGGCGCTGTTTTCGGAGGTCCTGTGCAGCATGTCGCTGACCGGTCTGCCCACCGAGGATTCGGACGCGCTGCGCGCCATCGTCAGCTTTTGCTCGAGAAATTACGACAAGGATCTGTCCCTGACCGTGCTGGAGGAAAGCCTGCATCTCAACAAATACTATATCTCGCACCTGTTGAGCGGCAAGCTGGGCCTTCGCTTCAACGATTATATCAATTCGCTGCGCATCTCGGAGGCCTGCCGGTGCCTGCTGAATACCGACGAGAGCATCACCGATATCAGCAATCATGTGGGCTTCAACACCCTGCGCACCTTCAATCGCGCGTTTGTCAAGCAGCTCGGCATGTCCCCCTCGCAGTACCGCAAGAGCAGTGAGGGGAAAAGCCTGCCCGCACCCATGCCTGCTCCGGCCGCCGAGCCTGCGCCGTGTCAGGAATCCTCCGGGGAGGCATGGGAGGACTGCGGCGCGTTTTCCTGCGGGGAATTCGGATGCGGCTGTGAATAGGCGCCTTTGGGATGTTCCGGAAACGCATATTGCCGAGCGTCGCTTTCTTCCATCCGGCGGCGCACTTTCCCGCGGCTTCTCCTTTGCAGCCCGCCTTATACCGACCGCAGAGCGCCATTGCGCCTCACCCAGATTACAAAACGCGGAGCGGCTTTTCATTCCCTCCGACCGAGAAAGGAACTCAGATGTATCAGATCAAGGACATATCTCTTGCCCCGAGTGGGGTAGACAAAATCGAGTGGGTCCGCGCCTATATGCCGGTCCTGAATGCCATTCGGGTCGAATTTGAACGGACGCAGCCCTTTGCGGGCAAAAAAATCTCCATGTCGATTCACCTCGAGGCCAAAACCGCATATCTGGCAAAGGTGCTGCGCGCGGGGGGAGCCGAGGTGCATGTGACCGGCTGCAATCCGCTCTCCACGCAGGATGACGTTGCCGCGGCGCTGGCGGCCGAGGGCTTTTCGGTGTTTGCGCACCACGGAGCCAGCGCGGAGGAATACCGCGAGGATCTCATCCGCACCCTCTCCTGCCGCCCCGATCTCATCATCGATGACGGCGGCGATTTCATCTCGCTGCTGCACGGGGAGTGCCGTGAGCTGGGCGAGCATCTGATCGGCGGCTGCGAAGAGACCACCACCGGCGTCCACCGCCTGCGCGCAAGGGAGCGTGCGGGGCTGCTGAATTACCCGATGATGGATGTGAACGATGCCGACTGCAAGCATCTCTTCGACAATCGCTATGGCACCGGACAATCCACACTGGACGGAATTATGGGCAGCACCAATCTGATCATCGCGGGAAAGACCGTGGTGGTTGCGGGCTACGGCTGGTGCGGAAGGGGCTTTGCCATGCGTGCCAAGGGTATGGGGGCTTCGGTCATTGTCACTGAAATCGACCCGATCAAGGCCATGGAGGCCGCGATGGACGGATTTCGGGTGATGCCCATGCGGGAAGCGGCCCCACTGGGCGACCTGTTTGTGACGCTGACCGGCTGCGCCGACGTGATCTGCGCGGAGCACATGGAGCGGATGAAGGATGGTGTGCTGCTTGCCAACAGCGGACATTTTGATGTGGAGATCAACAAAAGCGATCTGGAGCGCCTTTCGGTGGAGAGCTGGGAGCGCAAGCCGAACATCCGGGGCTACCGGATGCGGGACGGCCGGGTGCTGAATCTGTTGGCCGAGGGCAGATTGGTCAACCTTGCGGCAGGCAACGGCCACCCCGCCGAGATTATGGATCTGTCCTTTGCGCTTCAGGCCAAGGGCCTGGAGTACCTTGCCGCTCACGGCGCATCACTCCCTCCCCGGGTGTATGCGGTGCCGGCCGAAATTGACCGCGCTGTTGCCGAACAGAAGCTCGCCGCCATGCATGTGGAAATCGACCGGCTCACCACGGAGCAGCAGGCGTACCTGGCCCGCGTGGAGTGATTTTCAGCGCACAACGCGATCGATAAATTGCATCAAACAATCAATAAATTGTTTTTGAATGGAATAAAATAGCAATATTTGTCCAATTGAAATGCAGGCTTGATGTTTATCAATTATGAATTTGAAAGGCGATTTTGGGCCGATGAAGTAATATTATAGTGGTTTCATCAAATTGAGTCCGTATTTCAAAAAATGATCCATTCCAATGAACAGGACGGAGATAGCAAGATATGTCCGATATAATGCAAACAAAAGTAGCCGTCATCGGAGCGGGGCACGCGGGAATTGAAGCCGCGCTTGCTTCGGCGCGGATGGGGGTGGACACGGTTTTGTTCACCATGTCGCTCGACGCGGTGGCAAATATGCCCTGCAATCCATCCATCGGGGGAACCGCCAAGGGCCATCTGGTTTATGAAATTGACGCACTGGGGGGCGAGATGGGCTATGCCGCTGATCAGGTCACGCTGCAATCCCGCACGCTGAACCTCGGTAAGGGCGCGGCCGTTCAGAGCAAACGTGTGCAGGCAGACCGGAAGCAGTATCAGGCAGTGATGAAGCATACGCTCGAAACCACCCCGCATCTGCGGCTGGTGCAGGCCGAGATTGTGGGGCTGATCACCACCACGACCGAGGCGCAGCCGGAGCGGGTTGGGCTTGGGGCGCAAAAAGCAGAAGATATACAAGCGGAGCAGGCACGGCAGACGGCGTGCACAGAGAAAACGGGGCAATTGCAATGTCCGGAGCGGACAACGATCACGGCAGAATCGCCTGGGGCAGAGTCAACCGCGGCCCGAATCTCGCGCGTCGGCGGACCTGATGCGGACGCGCGGGCGCCCGGAGAGCATCCAAGCTGCCTTTCCGGAACCGATGCCGTCAAACCCGGCGCCGGCGTTTTTTCTTTCGGGGAACGGCCTGCTTGTATGCCGGCTTCCGATGGGGACACATCTTTGCCCGGAGGAGCTTTTTTTGGCGCGGCCGATTCCGGTAAGGCTTTGCCGCTATCCGTTACCGCCGCAGCCGATGGCGCTTCCCTTCCCTGCACTCCCGATCTGTCCGATGGGGCTGCCCGGCCTGACGCCGCTTCTCCGCGTCGGATTTGCGGAGTGAAAACCCGACTTGGCGAGGTTTGGCGCTGCGAGTGCGTTGTTGTCGCAACCGGCACCTATCTGGACAGTGAAATTTTTGTAGGCGATGTGAGCTATGCCGCGGGGCCGGATGGAATGCTGCCGGCGCAAGGTCTTTCCGAATCGCTGCGGCGAGAGGGGGTTCGCCTGCTCCGCTTCAAAACAGGAACCCCGGCGCGTGTGAAACGCTCCAGTATCGATTTTACGGCGCTTGAGGCACAGCCCGGTGAGCCGGATGCGCTTCCCTTCAGCGTCCGAACACCGGAAACCGCCGAGGATGTGCCGCAGCTTCCCTGTCATATTGTTTATACCAACGCCCGCACCCATCGGATCATTCTGGACAATCTTGCACGCAGCGCGATGTATTCCGGCAAAATTCATGGGACAGGCCCGCGATATTGCCCCTCCATTGAGGACAAGCTCGTGCGATTCGCCGGTAAGGAGCGTCACCAGCTTTTTGTGGAGCCGATGGGGCGGAACACCGAGGAGATGTACCTGCAGGGCTTTTCCACCTCTCTGCCCACCGATGTGCAGCGCCGTATGCTGCAATCCCTGCCGGGCTTTGACCATGCAGAGATTATGCGCTATGCCTATGCCATCGAGTATGATTGCGCGGATCCCACCCAAATGGATGCAACACTGGAATTTAAGGAGCTGCGCGGTCTGTTCGGCGCGGGCCAGTTTAACGGGACCTCAGGCTATGAGGAGGCGGCGGCGCAGGGGCTGGTGGCCGGCATCAATGCCGCACGCCGCTGTCAGAGACGGGAGCCGGTTGTGCTCAGTCGGTCGTCCGGCTATATCGGCACGCTGATCGATGATCTGGTTACGAAAGGGACGAATGAGCCGTACCGGATGATGACCTCCCGGTCGGAATACCGCCTGCTTTTGCGGCAGGATAATGCCGACCTGCGCCTGACCCCCATCGGGTATCAGGTCGGACTGATTCCGGAGACGCGCTATCAGGCGTTTCTTGAAAAAAAGGACCGTCAGGAGGCCGAACGGCAGAGACTGGAGCATACAGTCATTTCTCCATCCGTGGCAAATCCCTTCTTGTTTTCCCACGGGGAGACTGAGGTAAAATCCGGTGTCACTCTGGCTGAGCTGCTGCGCCGTCCCGGTCTTTCTTACCGCGTGCTGGCAGAAATCGACCCTGAACGCCCTGCTCTTTCCTGCGCTGAGCAGCTTACCGTGGAGTCCGATGTCAAATATGCGGGATACGCTGCCCGGCAGCTTGCCGATGTGGCTCGCCAGCGCAGGCTGGATGAAAAAACGCTGCCAGAGCATCTGCAGTATTCGCAAATCAAAGGGCTGCGCATTGAGGCTGCACAAAAGCTGGAGCGCATCCGGCCGCGCACACTCGGGCAAGCCTCCCGCATCAGCGGCGTCAACCCGGCGGACATCTCGGTTTTGATGATTTATCTGGGCATTCACTGACCTCAAACGAACATGGCTGCGTCCTCAATACGGGGCTTCGGCCGCAAAAGGAGCTACAACATGAATTTATCGGCGTTTTCAGAACTGTTTTGCGCAGTATTCCGGCAAAACAATCTCGAACGGTATTGCACCGAAACAATCATTGGGCAGTTCTACTGATTTACAGGTTTGCTTATCGAGGCAAATTCACACGTCAATCTGACGGCAATTCGCGAGGTGCCGGACATCATCGCCAAGCACTATGCCGATTGCCTGCTGGCGGAACCGCTTTTTCCGCAGAAATCCACGGTGCTCGATCTCGGCTGCGGCGGCGGATTCCCCGCTCTTCCACTTGCAATTGTGCGCCCGGATCTGCATATCACAGCGCTGGACAGCACCCAAAAGAAAATTGCATTTGTCACAGAAGCGGCCGCCGCATTGGGGTTGCCCAATGTCCAACCCTTGTGCGCCCGCGCGGAGGATCGCAGCTTTTCCCGCCTGCGCAACAGTTTCGATGTGGTCACCAGTCGCGCCATGGCAAAAATGAACGTGCTGTGCGAACTGGCAATGCCATATGTCAAGATCGGCGGAAAGCTCATTGCTTACAAAGGAACGAACGGCGAGGTAGAGCTGCAAGAGTCTGGTTCTGCCCTGCAAACTCTTGGCTCCGAGCAGACAGAATGTATTTCAATGCAGTTGAAGCTGCCGGTTGAGCAAAAGAAATTCGACCTCAAGATGGCGAAAGCTGTTTCGCTTTCAACGTCCGCCGCTGCGACTGCACACGTCGAGAATCGCTGCTTGCTGGTTGTGATCAAGTCGCGCCCCACACCGGCACAATACCCGCGAGCTTACGCCGTTATTCAGAAAAAACCGCTTTAATGAATGTTTCGCGTGAAACAATTTGCCGCACATGCTCGGCATGATGTTTCACGTGAAACATTTTTGTTTGCGCTATAAAGAAGGCAAACAATGCGGCGAAATTGAACAGACAAATGTCTGACGCGAAAAGCAGCGTTGCGCAGCGCTAATAGGCGGCATCGTCTATATCGATTGCGATAATGCTGCACACGAATCGACACAATGGTTGGACGATAAAATGTTTTACGCGAAACGTCTATAAGCGTGAACACATAAATGTTTCACGTGAAACATACAGTGCGAGAAAAAAACAATGGCTCTTTTTCTCCTGCTTGTGTCGCCGCTGCTTTTTTGGGGCTCTTGCGGAAATGAAAAAACTTCATGAACGTGTGAAAAACTTGGGGTGAAGGCTTGCATTCGATGACGGAATGTGATATAATATAAGGGAATAGAAAAAGCAGATAAACGATCGCAAAACAGGAAAAGAAAGGATACAGAAAAGGATTGCACTATGGGAAAAATCATTTCGTTTGCGAATCAAAAAGGAGGCGTTGGAAAAACCACCTCTGCGGTGAACATTGCGGCTGCGCTTGGCGTTTTGGGGTATCAGGTGCTGCTGATTGATTTGGACCCGCAGGGAAATGCGACCAGCGGCGTTGGGGTGATGAAAAAAAGCCTGAAAAATACCGCCTTTGAAATGCTGACTACTGATGTTCCAACGCAGGATGTGATTCTCAAAACCAAATATGACAATCTCTCGATCATTCCCACACACACGACGCTGGCGCGGGCTGAATATGAGCTTGGGAATACCGAAAAGGGTGAGTACATCATGCGCGAGAAGATGAAAACCGTGCGGGATGCCTATGATTACATCATCATTGACTGCCCGCCGTCCCTTGGAATGCTGACCGTCAATGCGATGACAGCCAGCGATGGGGTGATTATTCCGATGCAATGCGAATTTTTTGCCCTGGAAGGGCTTTCCCAACTGATGTTTACAATTAGCCGCATCAAACAGCACTACAATTCTGCGCTCAATGTCACAGGCATTCTGATTACAATGCACAATAGCCGCTTAATGCTTTCGGTACAGGTGATCAATGAGCTGCGCAAACACTATGCGGACCGGCTGTTTGAAACCACCATTTCCCGCAATGTCCGGGTTTCCGAAGCGCCGGGCTATGGCTCTCCGATCTATTATTACGATAAACGCTCCAAAGGCGCGGTGGAATACATGAACGTGGCGAAGGAGCTGGTTGAACGCATTTAGAGGCTGTGTGTCGGGGGCAGAAAAATTTCTGCGCACGATAGCGAGGCGGAAAAGCCCTTGACGTGTGAATGCCGGATAATTTGCACCGCTGTAGTGAGAATTTTTGAAGAGAATTGACTGAAACCGCTGGGATTGGTCAATCATTCGGGAAAGGATGTTGATATGGCAAAGACGAAAAGCGGATTGGGACGGGATTTTTACTCGCTTCTTGACGACAATGTGCTGGCGAGCGACAAGACAAGCGCTGCAACAATGCTGCGCCTCTCGGATATTGAGCCGCGCAAGGATCAGCCAAGAAAAAATTTTGAACAGCAGCCGCTGGAGCAGTTGGCCGACTCGATCGGGCAGTTCGGCGTGCTGCAGCCGATTGTGGTGCGGGAAAGCCCTCTGCTGCAGGGGACCTATGAGATTTTAGCCGGAGAACGGCGCTGGCGGGCTGCCAAAATGGCCGGTTTGAATGAGATTCCGGCTGTGGTTCTGGACGGAGATGACCTCAAGGCCGCGCAGGTGGCGGTGATCGAGAACGTGCAGCGCGAGGATTTGAACCCGATAGAGGAAGCGCTGGCCTACGAAACGCTGATTGACCGCTTTGGCCTGACGCAGGAGCAGGTGGCAAAGCAGGTGGGAAAGAGCCGTTCGGCAGTCACTAACCTTCTGCGGCTGCTGGACCTGCCTGAGGAGGTGCTGGAGCTGGTGCGCACCGGCGGCATTTCGGCGGGGCACGCGCGGGCTCTGCTCGGCCTGAAAAGTCCCGAGCAGATGCTTTCTCTGGCGCAGAAAATTGCCGAAAAGGAGCTTTCGGTGCGGGATGTGGAAAAAACCATCCGCCTGCTCAACTATGAGCCGCAGGAGCCCGATGCCGAGGAAACACGCGAACAGGCCCAGCGAAGGGTTTACATGAAAGACTTGGAGCACCGCGCCGTCAGCGCGTTGGGGAGAAAGGTGCGTATCCTCAAAACACCTAAGAAAAAAGTGGTGGAGCTTTCCTACGACGATGACGCCGACCTGGAGTTTCTGCTATCTACGATCTGCGGCAGGGAAATTTTTCAGGATAACTGATGGGCCGGCCCTGTGAGGGCAGGTAAACTGATGCGCGAGAAAATTTCGGGCATCCATGACAAAAAATGCCGGCGGTAGCCGGCAGGGACGAAGCCGGTGTGGCCGGTATACGAAAGGGTAAGCATGATCGATATCAAATATATCAAGGAAAAGCCGGACGAGGTGGTTGCACGTTTGGCAAAAAAAGGGAAGGATGCGCAGGAGGATGTGGAGCAGATCCTGCGACTGGACGGGGAGCGCCGGGCGTTGATTGCCGAAACAGAGGCACTCAAGGCCGAGCAAAACCGTACCAACCGTCTGATTCCACAGTACAAAAAGGAGGGGAAGGACACTGCCCCCATCTTTGCCGAGATGAAAACGCTGGGGGCGAAGGTCAAGGCCAACGATGAAAAGCTGCGAGAGGTGGAAACCCAACTGAACGGCTTTTTGCTGGGGCTGCCCAATCTGCCCGACGATGACCTGCTGCCCGGCGGTAAGGAGAACAACCAGCCCCTGCGCTATTTTGGGGAGCCGCGCAAATTCGATTTTGAACCGAAAAATCACGTCGATCTCTGCACCGATCTGGGGCTGATCGACTACAAACGCGGGGCGAAGCTCTCGGGGAACGGCTTTTGGATTTACTCGGGGCTGGGCGCGCGTCTGGAATGGGCATTGCTCAACTATTTTGTTGATTTTCACCTCGGAAACGGCTATTGCCAGATGATTCTGCCGCATATGCTGGGCTATGAGTGCGGGCTTTGCGCGGGGCAGTTCCCCAAGTTTCAGGATGAGGTTTACTGGCTGGAGACTGCAGAGGACGAGCGCCGGCGTTTTATGCTTCCGACGGCCGAGACCGCGCTGGTTTCTCTGCACCGCGACGAGATTCTTACCGAGGCTGAGCTGCCGAAAAAGTATTTCAGCTATACGCCCTGTTTCCGCCGGGAGGCTGGCTCCTACCGTGCTGATGAGCGCGGTATGGTGCGCGGGCATCAGTTCAACAAGGTGGAAATGGTGCAGTTCACGCTGCCGGAGAAGAGTGATGAGGCCTTCGAGGAGCTGGTTGACAATGCCGAACGGCTGGTCAAAGGACTGGGCTTCCATTTCCGCACGGTTAAGCTGGCCGCAGGCGACTGCTCTGCCTCAATGGCGCGCACATATGACATTGAGATCAACATCCCGTCGATGAACGGCTATAAGGAGGTTTCCTCGGTCTCCAACGCGCGGGATTATCAGGCGCGGCGCGGTATGATGCGGGTCAAGCGGGCGAACGGAAAGACCGAATATCTGCATACTCTCAATGGCTCGGGGCTGGCGACCAGTCGCATTTTCCCGGCGCTGGTGGAGCAAAACCAGAACGCAGATGGCAGTGTGACTGTGCCCGAGGTGCTGCGCAGATATATCGGGCTGGACTGCATCCGGAAGTGACCGTTCGGAAGGGCACCACGGTACGACCTCTCGGGTTTGCACGCGATTGTGGGGACGCGAGCCTTGACGGATCGGATGTCGCCCCGCACATCTGAAACCGATTTGAAAGGGAGGATAAAAATGACCGTTTTTCAAAGTATAATTGCAATCAACGGCGGAAATCTTTGGGAAAAGCTACTGATTTGGTATGAAGGTTCAGTGATCAAAGATCTGATCAATTGGCTGGACGGCGTGTTCGGAATGGAATTTACAAGCTACCAGAATTTTACAGTCAGTTCCCGGGCGGGCAACACCGTGCGCAATGTGATTATCGGACTGATGCTGGGCATGGTGATTGCCTCGGCGATGGCACTGTACACACGGTCGGTGCAGGGAAAGTTTGTACGGGAGCTGCTGCGTCGGGAGTGCTTTACGCCCGAGCGTGCGCTCACGCTGCACGAGGTGGGCATGTTCAGCAGCTTGTCGGTGCGCCGGGAGCTTTCAAACCGCGGTGCGCTCTCCAGACTGACCCGCTGCGCAGAGGAGGAGAGCTATGATGCACAGGATGGCAAAAAGCCGTTTGTGCTTGACTTCACGACTGCGCATTTTTACATTCCGGAGGAGCTGAAGTACCGGGCGGATGTGCGCTACACCCAGCGGGGGTTCCATTGGCCCCAGCTTGTGGCGGTAATTGTGGTCGGTGTACTGGCCGCGTATCTGCTCTGCCGCTATCTGCCTGCGCTGGTGGGGTTGGCTGACTGGCTGATTTCTGCTCTTTCGTGAGGTTTTCAGGAAAGGTGAAGGAAAAAGCCCCTCAGCGGGCGGCTCCCGCTTGAAAGACGGGCCGCCCGTCGGATCCATCCTCACTCCGAGAAACGTTCCCCGCCACAGGACTCGATTTTGCTGCAAGAACGGCAAACAGGCCTGTGGTGGGGAAATCTCTTTTGGGTGCGGCGAAGACCGGCTTGCTGCTTGCGTGAATCCAAAAAACGCCTGCCAAGCCAGATTTTCCCGCCCTTGGAAGCTATCTGTCTACGATAATATATAAAAATTGCGAAAAAAGTATTGACAAATCGGGGAAGTGATGGTATCATATAAGATGAATGGGTGTACTATACCCTGATGCCAGATTTTTGTCCGATTTTTCGGCCCACACCGGCGGGCACCGGGGGCTGGGAAGCAAATTCTGATCGAAGAAGCGAGGTTTTGTTATGAAGATGTTCAACAAGGTTCTTGCCGCAATCCTGTCGCTGGTCATGCTGTTTACACTGGTTCCTGTGGCAGCATTCGCGGCGAACCCGGCCGGGTCTTCCGGGGCTGGCGGCTCCGGTACGGCCGGCGGTTCCGGCTCGGGATCCCCGTCCGTGACGTGGGATACTCCTGTTGCCGACGGCACGGGAGCCGACGGCACTATCACGCTGCGGCTCAACATCCAGAATGTCATCGATGCGCTGCAGAGCGAGGCCGGTCTGCGCGATACGCTTGTGCAGATCATCAAGGATATGATCGACCGCTCGAACAGCGATGTGATCAGCCTTGACGACATTCTCGAGGTGATTCCGGTTGAAAACATACTGACGCTGCTTCTCGGTGCCGACAATGAGAACGTGCCCGCACTCATTGAACAGTTCGGAGGTATGGAGGCGCTCATGCAGATGTTCGATTTTGAACACCTGATGCTGACCGCCGACCGCGAGGAGCTGGTGGCCTTCCTGACGGCTCTGGAAAATCCGGATGATTTTATTCATACCGACGCGCTGTTTGCGCTCGATATCCAGTGGGATCTGGAGACTGCGCTTGATTACGTGGATCAGGAGGCGTTGGATAACCGCTTTGCCCAACTGACCTATGACGAGATTCTGGCGCTCGTCGGCGGCGATACACAGAAGCTCAAGCAGATTGTCTGGTTTGACGATTTGATGCGGGAGCTGCTGGATTCCGGACTGGTGGATGCCGAGCAGGCTGTGGATCTCGACGCGTTGAGGGAAAACCCCGTCATTCGCGAAGCGGTGGTGCAGGCGGTGCGGGATGACTATCAGAGCATTCTGACGCCTGCCGGGATTGAAAAGGTAGAGGCAGAGCTTGAGGCCTCCGGTTCCCTGAGCGAGGCGTTTATCGATTCCCTGACCGACGCCGACTTCAATCAGGACGCATTGACCGACCTGATTCTCAATACTGCCGACGCCGAGGGCATTGACCTGGTCCAATATATTAAGGAAGATTACAATCCCTTTGAGCTGCCCGGTGTTCCGGCAGTGGTGCTCAAGCACGTTAACTGGGATAATGTGGAGAACCCCGACATCGTTGACCCTGCGCTGCTGATGGAAACCGTGCTGGGAGAGAACGGCAAGCTGACCGATTACATCACCGGCGACAATCTTGCCGCTTATCTCAAGACCATCGACCTGTCTCCGGTGTTTGACAAGATTGCGGCCGGAGAGGTTGCGCTGGAGGACATCATTGATGTGCAGGCGCTGATCACCGCCATTCCCGCCTCCATGTACACCGAGCTGGTTGGCATTCTGGACCGGGAGGTGCTGGTGGATCAGGTGCTCCCCAATCTCGGCACGCTGGCAAAAGCACTGACGCGCGAGCAGCTTGAGAACATTGTGGTGCCGGTGCTCAGCAGCCTGGTACAGAACATTGACCTGATTTCGATTGATGGCTACGAGATTGCCAAGGAGCAGCTTTCGGGCGACTCTGCCGGCATGCTGGCTGTCAACTTTGAGGAGCTGCTGCGGGCCGTTGCCTCGCTGATTCCCACGCTGACCGAGCTGGCAGAAACCGACGGTACCCTGCTTTCCTTTAATCTCTATGCCGAGTACCTTACGGTGAGCGGCGAGGAGAGAACCAAAGACATCAATTTTGAGGTGGTTCTGGAGGGCGATCTCGACACCTTCCGCAAGGTCTGCGCCAAGCTGGCACAGTACATCAGCGTCACGCGGGAGGGCAGCAAGGTGTCGGTCGAGCTGACGGTTCCCGCGACCGTGACCGAGATCTACAAGAAGCTGCTCGAGCTGGACAGTGCAGAGGACCTCAAAAAGCAGTTGCTTTCGCTGGCCGATAAGAACGGTCAGGAGCTGGTGGAGCTGTTCGAGAATCTGACGCTGGATGAGATTCTGGCACAGCTCGAAAAGGTGGATGTAGAAAAGCTCTACAATTACGTACTCAACATTGCACAGGTGGAAACCGCGCTGCAGCGCGTGCTCGACAAGCTGGGGCTGAATTACGATATCGAGGTTTTGCAGGATCTCAACGCGGTACTGGACAGCATTGCCGACGGAGTGCCCACGCTGCAGGCAGTGTGCGACGCGATTTCCGAGCGCATCAACATTGATGTGATGGCAATTCTCGAAAAGGCCGCAGCCGGTATGGATCAGGCGATGACCTATGAGGTTGTGCAGAAGCTGCTCAACAAGCTCTATGAGGTGCCAAAGATCGGGCCGTTCATTCAGTCCGTTCTGGATGAGAACAGCATCTCCGAGATTCTCGAAACCTACAAGGATCAGGAGCCGGTTCAGGCGATTTCCGATTTTATTGCCGCCCGGCTGGACATCAATCTGAAAGAAATTCTCTCCACGATGGATGCCAATGAAATTTATCAGGCAGCGCTTGACCGGCTGGCCGACTACGAGGCCTACTATGAGCGGCTGCGGGTGTTCATCGTCAAGGTGCTCGACCCCGACCATGTGCCCGAGAGCAAATGGCAGGAGCTGGCCCGCAAGCTGATTCCCGAGGCTGTGCTGCGCAAGTTCCTTGCATCTTCGCTGACCGGTCTGTATGACGGGAACGGCGTGTTCTCGGCCGAGGCAGAGGAGATTACGATCGACACAGGGTATTGGAGCCAGAAGCTGTTGAGCTTTGTGGAGCAATATGTGACGCTGAATGATACGATCAAGGAGCTGGTGGCAGGGTTCCTGCCGGAGGCTACAATCAGCTTCGGCGCCAGCCTGACGGTACAGTTCCGGAACCTCTCCGAGGTGACCTATCTCGATGAGAACGGTGACCGGTTGCTTACCACCTACCTTGCAAACGGCGTGGATCCGTCGGTTGCCATTGACGCGCCTGTGGTAGAGGGCAAGCAGTTCCTCTATTGGGGAGACGCCAACGGCAATATCGTGACTGCGGTTTCGGGTGATATGACCCTGAAGGCTGTTTATGACGATCAGGCCTTTGTGGTTTCGTTTGTTGACAGATACGGCAATCTGATTGCCAAATATACGATTCCCAAGGGCGGACTGCTCGCGGGACTGCCCACCGACCTGCCCACTCCCGACGAGCTGGGACTGTGCAACGGCCGGTATACGGCGGGCTGGTATCTCGACGGGGCAGAGGTGACGGAGGAGCAGATTCTCACCACTCCGGTCACCGCCGATGTCACCTATGTGTTTGACTACAGTCAGACAACCGAGGATATGTTCTTCTCAGCCGGCGATGCGAACGTCACCGTGACGAACGACGGCAACGGCAATTGGACCGTGACCGTTGACGGCTCCGCGTTTGAGCTGATCATCAATCGTGCCAACGGCGCTCTGGAGGAAATCTCCAGCCTGACGGTGATTGCCGACGGTATGGAGCTGCGGCTGGACAGCGATGTGATTGCACAGTTGGTTGCCGCGTCGGAGTCTGACAGCCTGATCGGGCTTTCTGCGGCCTATGGCAAGGATACGCCCGTGACCTTTGGCAACGACCTTTACGAGTATTCGACCACCGATGTTTACAGCTTTGAGCTGAGTGTGGACGGGGTACCCTTCACCGAGAATTTTGCAGGCAGCTTTGAAATCATTCTGCCGTTTACCGATGCGGTTGCCTCCAACGATGAGCAGAGAACCACTGTGTATGTTCTGAACGGCAGCGGCGGAGCCGAGGCTGTGACCGCGGTTGTGACCCCGGGTGTGGGCGTGACCTTTGATGCGCCGCACTTCTCGGACTACGTGCTGGTGAACGAGTATCTGATCACTGCGCTCTTTACCGGTCAGAACGTGGGCGGAACGCTGAATCTGGACGGTCAGTTTGTTCCCGCCGGAGCAACGGTGCTCAGCGTGCGGCCGGAGCTCAACCAGCAGTACGGCTACTATATTCAGTCCATCACTTATACAAACGAAGCCGGCGAGAAGGTCAGCATTCCCACGATCGGAGACAGCATGACCATGCCCGCCTGTGCCACGACAATTGAGTCGGTGGTGGCGCCTTTGACCTTCCACATCTACTACTTGGTGGGGGATCAGATCTTTGACGACAAGACCGAGGCTGAAGCTGCGCTCAAGGCCAATCCGGATCTGATTCCGCTGGGCTACAGATGGAACGAGGGCGAATGGGTTGGCAGCGATGCGGGCAACACCATGACCGATGTCTATCTCAGGCCTGCGCTGACCGCCATCGAGTATACCATTACATTCGAGGGTGTGACCGAAAAGGTGACATTTACGGTGGAAAACTATACCGTGAATTTCACAATCCCCGCGGTTCCCGCCAAGACCGGAATGACCGGTGCGTGGGAGAGCTTTGAGAATGACCCCTTGAAGCTGATTGCGGAGCTGGTCGAGGCCGGTGTTACTGAAAAAACAGTAAAAGCTGTGTATACCCCCCGGAGCTATCAGGTATTTTATCCTGACGGAGCCACCGAGAGCAAGGACTTTGGCAGCAGTGTGACGCTGAACATCACGGCTCCCGCGGGCTACACCATCGGCTCGATCAAGGTGATTGAGCTGGCAAACCAGACCGAAATTGCGGTGACTGACGGCACCTTCACAATGCCCGCCGCCAATGTGCGCATTGAGGTGGAGCTGGTACCCAATACCATCCACTATTCGATCCTTGACCGCACAAGCGGACAGTCGCAGAACCTGGAAGCTGCTTTTGGCAGCCATGCGACCTTTACCATTCAGGTGCCGGACGGCTATGTGCTCTCCGCTGCACCCGCCATCGGCAAGCTGGTATCCTTTACTATCAATTCCGACGGCAGCAAAACCTTGGTATTCGCGTTTGAGGTTACGGCCGAAATTGCCGACAATACCCAGATTGCTTACGACGTCACGCGCAAGGTTCCTACCACCGTGCGTCTGTCCAACGGTATGCCGACCACCGAGGAAAGCCCGGTGAGCAGCATCAAAAATCTGACATTTGCCGGATTTGCGGCTCCCGACGGCACCAAGTTTGAGGTCAGAAATTATGAGTTCGCCATGTTCCAGGCGGAGGAGAACAACAGCCTGCTCTGGCTGTGGATTCTCATCGTTGTTGTGGTGCTCATCGCACTGGTTGCGCTGCTCTACAATCTTCATATCCGCGGAAAGATCAAATCCAACTTCCTGATTCGCTTTGTTGTGTGGCTGGTGAGTGTGTTCTTTGCCATCTGCATGGGCGTCTCCAAGCTGGTGCTGATGATTGCGCAGGGAACCAGCAAGAAGGACGAAGTGGATTTCAATGCCTTTGGCATGAACAATCCGGCTCCGGCCGACGGACCGGAGGATCCCGGTGTGATGACCGTGAGCGAGGCAGTAGAGGCTGATCAGGCCGCCGCGGCGGAAACCGCCGAGGACGGTGACAGCGAGGAGAGCGGCAACGCGGACAGCGAGACCGCTGACAATGCCGATGCAGAGGCTGCGGAAGTCAAAGAGACCGAAGCGGAAGCAACGGAGAGTGCGGAGACGGATGCAAGCACGGACAATGAAGAAGACGCTGCGGATGCCGAGACCGATGTGACCCAAGCGGACAATGCCGGAAGCGACGATGTGGCCGAGGAGGCGGAAACCGCCACTGCTGAAGCCGATGCCGTCGATCAGACCGCAGATGCAGGCGAAGAAGAACAGTCCGAAGCCGATGCGTCCGAGGACCCGTCATCTGATGACGAAGCATCCGATGACGACACCAAAAGACAGAAATAATCACCATAGCTTTGATTCGGAAATGCCGTAAAGATACGGTGGAAGGGTTGGATCCGGCTGGCGGCAAATACGGCCGTCGCCGGAAGCCCCTTTACCTGAAAAAATGGCAAAGCTCCGGATACAGAGAAGGAGGATGGGGGAAAACTTTTGAAAAGAGGTTTTCCCCTTTTCCTTGGGTTTGCCTGCAATTGGGCAGGCTGCGCAGCCCGCCATGCCGAACAGGCAAGTGCGATGTGCCGGAGTAAGAGCCCCATTGCTGTGCTTAAGGCAACACCGCACAATTCTGACTGCGCGCCGCCTGCGGCTCTCTGCACGTCAGATTTTTCGTCAAACAAACCAATTCTGAAAGAATTTTTTGACAGCAGGCAATAGTGGATCTTATTGCAACAAGCTACGCTTGTAGGAGATTTGTGCAGTTTGGCGAAAAAGATGCAAAAAGTTGTGCAGTCAATGGTGAAAGGCTTTCCTGGTGGAAAGCCGCCGTGAATTGCGCGGTGTTGCCTTAAAAGCTCCTTTTGGGAATCGCATTTCCCGATACTTTTTTTCTGTTGAACCAAGGAGGCCTGTTTTTTTGAAGCATACGGAACACTATACCGTGAAGTGGCACGACACCGACGTGAACCGTCGGGTGCGCCCTTCACAGATTCTCATGTATATGCAGGAAACTGCCAATTTGCAGTTGGAGCGCAATATGTGCAATCTCGACCGGCTGCGCGATGAGCGCGGGCTGGCTTTTCTGCTCAGCCGCGTTGCCATTCGGATCTATCATCCCCTCTGGACGCACGAGGAGATTGACGTGCAGACGTGGGTGTGCGATGGGCATGGGCTGGCTTTTGACCGCTGTTTTCGCATCCTTCGGGGAGACGAGGTGGTAGCGGAGGCTTTTTCGGTCTGGGCGCTGATGGAGCTTGGCAGCCAGAAGCTGCTGCGCCGCGATCAGTTCAGCTATCCGTTCCCCGGGGACGAGCCACTGAAGCTGGATCTGCCGCTGCGCTTCCGGGTGCCGCATGTGGAGGAAATGCTTTTGGCAGGGCATAGAAGCATTGTCTATTCCGACATTGATTACAACGGGCATATGAACAATACCCGTTACCCCGACATGCTCTGTGATTTTACCCCGGAGATCTGCGACCGGCAGGTCACAGGTGTTGTGCTCTCCTATCTGCACGAGGCGGCTTTCGGAAAGACGCTTGCAGTGTATCGCAAGGATAACGGGGAGGAGCACCTGTTCCGCACGGTAGACGAGGACGGCAATACCTGCCTGGAGGCGCGCCTGCTGACCGCGCCCCTGACAACCGGGAACTGAAAACGGATTTATACGGTGCCCGTATGTGGAGCATCCGCAAGCATACACCGGCACACCGCGTCCCGCCCCGGCGGCCTGTGCCGCCCCGATTTTTCTGACAGGAGGAAGCTATGCAGCACAATCGAATCATCCGGAAGTGTCAGCTCATCCGCTGGAAGGGAAGGGAGCGGGTGGCCGATCTTTCGGGCGACGAGTTCATTTCGGTCGGCACAAGAGCCTTTTCCCGCTGCCGGCGGCTGGAGGAGGTGCGCCTGCCCTCCGGTCTTTCGGCGGTCAAAACCCAAGCCTTCCGGGGGTGCCGGCGGCTGCGGCTGGTGACATTGCCGGAGTCCGACAGTGTGGGCCTTTCGGCGCAGACCTTTGCCGGATGTGAGCGCTTGCAGGCGCTGGAGCATTCCGAGCTGTTGACCGTGGTGGGAAAAGAAGCGTTTGCCGGCTGCCGCAGCCTGCGGGAAATCCGGTTTGGGCGCGATCTGCGCCGCATTGGGGAGCGCTCCTTTCAGAATTGCCGCTCGCTGGTGCAGCTAAGCCTCCCCTCCTGCCTTGAAACGGTCGGCAAGCGGGCGTTTGCCGGCTGCTGGGAGCTGGCCGGGCTGACGCTGGAGCCGGGGCTTGAGGCAATGTCGCCCGGCATGTTCCGGCAGTGCATTTCGCTGCAGGAGGTGGAGCTGCCAGACTCGCTGCAGGAGCTGCCCTCCGGCGTTTTTCGGGACTGCTCGGCGATTAACGCACTGCACATCCCCGGTACGGTGCAGCGAATCGGCGCCTCGGCCTTTCGGGGATGCGTGAGCATGGAGACTGCGGTCCTTTCCCTCGGCACCGCCGAAATCGGCGCGTTTGCGTTTGCCGGAAATCCGGCGCTGCGTGAGGTGGTGATTCCGCATTCGCTCAAGCGGCTGGGCTTTGGCGCCTTCGGGCTGGGGAGGTCGAAAGAAAAGATCGTTCTTCTGGTGGACAACGAGTATATGTGCCGCCGCCTGCGCCGCCTGCTGCTGTTCTGCGGCAGCGCCGGCCGCACCGAGGTGAGGCTGAACGGAAAAACGCTGGAGGAACGCAAGCGTGAGCGTCACCGCAGCTCGCTGGATGGGCAATCGCCGCACATCAGTTGACCCCCGGCGGAGGCGGGAGACGAAGAGTGGCGCCTGTGCCAACAATGTCTCCCCAGCATTCGGAATCGCCCGAAAACGCATACCTGTATGTAAAATATCGCAATCTGACGGGGATTTGCTCCCCGAATCAACAAGACTTTTTTGAGGCCGTCAGCCCCATAAGGAGAGAACCATGAGCAATACCAAGGCCAGCAAAGGCTGGGATCTGACGCAGGGAGCCTTACTCCCCAAAATTATTGTGTTTGCACTGCCCCTGATTGCAACCGGAGTCCTGCAGCTGCTGTTCAACACCGCCGACTCGGTGGTGGTGGGGCGCTGGGGCGGTGACACCAAGGAGGAGTGCGAAACGGCTCTGGCCGCGGTCGGCTCCTGCGGGTCGTTGATCAATCTGATTGTCAATTTTTTCTTCGGCCTTTCGGTAGGAGCCGGGGTTTGTGTAGCCCAGGATCTCGGAGCAAAGCGCTATGACGATGTGCAGAAGGTGGTACATACCTCGGTGCTCACCGCCTTGGTCAGCGGCACGGTTGTGGCCCTCATCGGTATGCTTTTTGCGCGATCGCTGCTCATCCTGATGGGGACAGAGCCTGCTGTGCTGGATCAGGCTGTCCCTTATATGTGCGCCTATTTTGCCGGTGCTCCGGCCAACATGGTTTACAACTACTGTGCCTCCATCATGCGCTCCAATGGCGATACGGTGCATCCGCTGGCCTTCCTAACGGTGGCCGGGGTGACAAACGTGGGACTCAATCTGATTATGGTGCTGGTGTTCAACCTCGGCGCGCTCGGGGTGGGCATTGCCACCGCTGCCTCGCAGTGGATCTCCTGCATTCTCATCGTCTGGTTTATGGCGCGGGACGACGGCCCCTGCCGCCTGAATTTCCGCAAGCTGCGCATCGACCGCGAAAAGCTGCGCAAAATTATTTATATCGGCATTCCGGCCGGGATTCAGGGCATGGTGTTCTCTTTTTCCAATGTGCTGATTCAATCCTCGGTCAACTCCTTTGGAAAGGCCACGGTTGCGGCCAACACGGCGGCCTCCAACCTGTGCGACTATGTGTATACCGCACAGAATGCGCTCTACCATGCCGCGCTGACCTTTGTCGGGCAGAATGTGGGCGCGCACCGATATGACCGCATCAAGTCCGTAGCGCTCAATTGCATCGGGGTGGTGACGGCGGTGGGACTGGTTGTCGGCGTGCTGATGGTGACCTTTGGCGAATTTCTGCTCGGAATTTATTCACCCGGCAACGAGCACGTCATTGAAATCGGCATGATTCGTCTGCGCATTCTTGCCACCACGTATTTCCTGTGCGGCATTATGGAGGTAGGCAGCGGTGTGCTGCGCGGGCTGGGGAAATCTCTGATTTCCATGATTGTAGCCATCATCGGCTCATGCCTCATGCGCGTGGTTTGGATTTACACGGTCTTTGCCGCCTTCCCAACGCTGGATGTGCTCTATCTCTCCTATCCGGTTTCCTGGCTGCTCACCGCAATCGCACATTTTACCTTTGTTTTCATTACGGTTCGAAATCTGCGCAAAGCGGGCGAGCCATCCCTGCAGCCGGCGGCTGCACAGGCGGCGGCTATCCGCACAGTGGACGTACAGGCCGAATCGGTACCCGAATCGGAGCCTGATTCCAAGGAGGAATAAAGGCAGCGCCCGTTTGGGATGTGCGCTGATGTCTCCGGCAAACAAAAATTTCCCGCATTCCCAACAGTTATATGGGAATGCGGGTTTGTCGTTCTCTATGCAAAGCGCGCCGCTCGGGGTATATCTTTATTCTTTTTCGTGACTGAAGCTCTCTCTTGCCCGGAAAATCAGGGAAATGCACCAGATTCCGGCAAGCGCCACTACCGTGTATATGATACGGCTGAGCAGAGAAGAGGAACCGCCGCAGATCCATGCTACGACGTCAAATTGAAACAGCCCGATGCTTCCCCAGTTCAACGCTCCAATGATTGTCAAAATCAACGCAATCCGATCCATAATCATCATAACTATACTCCTTTTTGTCGTGGGTTGCTGTAATTAGTATGCGTGATTTCGACCGGGTTATAGATGGAAATTTTTTCTATGCAATTTAATTGAGATATTCCGGGGAAAACTTTTGCAAACGTTTTCCCCGCGCGCTCGCATCCCAGAAACTTTGTGGGGAAAACTTTTGCAAAAGTTTTCCCCACGCCCTTTTCAAAAATCTTGAACAGGGGGAAAGACAAACGCCGGAGATGGGCGAACTGTGCGCCGAAATTCACAGAGCCGTGAAAATTTTAATTTGTGCTGCGCGACGGAATATAACGTGTCGAAAAGACCTGAAATGTGCCGCGCGCGAAACAAAAAAACAACCTGTCTCGTTTTTTATCCATGCCGTACACCGAACACAAAACCGTATTTTTGCTTGGGGTTGTCCATCTTTCAAAACTTTAGCAAGGCATCCCGCGCCGGTTTACCGGCATCGAGCAGACTGTAATCTCCTTTATAACCAGCTCAATTGTTACCGGAATTGAAAACTGGCAAATGGGCGCGCGATAATGGGGAAACGATTTTGCGCGGAAACCGTTTGCAAAAGTTTTCCTCTCAAAGCATGCCATGAAAAACGGCGATTACGTGCAGGCGGTTGGGTGTGCTTGGCATTCGATGCCGGTAAACCGGCGCGGGACGCGCAGCCGGAGTTCAAAATCAGGGAGAAACAACGGTGGTGCGTCATCATGATCGATTCGATAGAGACATTGCGGTTGGAGGGAGCGTGACAGTTCAGAAAACGCATCTCACCTGTGGCCGGATTTGGTATCCCTTTTTGAAGTTTTTGAAAAGGGTGAGGGGAAAACTTTTGCAAAAGTTTTCCCCTCAAGGTGTGCCGTACTGCATTGTGCACTTTTGCAGTCGGTGAATGTTGTACATAGAATGGAGCCCTTAGGGTTCGATGCCGGTAAACCGGCGCGGGGCGCGCAGCCGGAGTTCAAAATCAGGGAGAAACAACGGTGGTGCGTCATCATGATCGATTCGATAGAGACATTGCGGTTGGAGGGAGCGTGACAGTTCAGAAAACTCATCTCGCCTGTGGCCGGATTTGGTATCCTTTTTTTGGAGTTTTTGAAAGGGGCGAGGGGAAAACTTTTGCAAAAGTTTTCCCCTCAAAAATTTTTCCGTCAGGCGGACTGGGGGAAGGAGACTGTGACTGTGGTTCCCACGTCCGGCTTGCTTGCAATTTGGAGCTCGGCACCGTACATGGCGCAGATGTGCTTGACAATGGCAAGCCCCAGCCCGGTGCCGCCGGTTTTTTTGGAGCGGGATTTGTCCACACGGTAGAAGCGTTCGCAGAGCCGCGGCAGGTGCTCGGCGGCAATGCCGATTCCCGTGTCGGCAACCCGCAGCACCACGCGGCCGCTCTCCTCGGAGACCGTGATGCGAATGGAACCGTTCTCCTTGTTGTAATTCACGGCATTGGAGCAGAGATTTTCGACCAGCTCGTAGATCTTTTTGGGGTCTGCCTGAACCGTTCCGGCTCCGCTGACCTCCACTGCGACGTGCTTTGCCGCGCAGGCAGGCGAAAGCTCGGCGGCAGCCTCGTCCGCCACCGCGCGCAGGTCGACCGGAACCGATTGCGGTTCCTCGGTGTGGCGCTCCAGATGGCTCAGCTTGAGCATATCCGCAATCAGCCCGGCCATGCGCAGCGCCTCCTTGTGGATGCGCTCGGCCTGCTTTTTGGCGGTCTCGTCCAACGTCTCTCTTTCCAGCATCAGCTCGGACATGCCCAGCATCACGGTGATGGGGGTTTTGAGCTCATGCGACGCATTGGCAAAAAAATCGCTTTTCTCTTTTGCAATATTCTTTTCTCTGGTGACGTCGGTGACGATGATGATGGACGAGACGGTGTCGGAAAGCGGTGCGTCGGTGATCCGGCGCACGGCAACCGACAGCTCCCGCCCCTCGAGCGTTTCCTCAAGCACTCCGCCCGTGGCCGCACAGTCCTGAATTTTTTTGCAGAGCGCGGTGTCCTCGATGAGATATACCAGATGCTTGCCGATGTCCTGCCGCGCGCCTCCGAAGATGGCGAGCGCGCTGTGATTGGCAAAGGCGATGCTGCCTTCGGGATCCAGCGCAATGATGCCCTGTGAAACATTGTCGAGCACGGCGTTCAGCTTTTTGCGCTCCTGCTCCTCGGAGTGGATGTGCCGGTGCGTGGTTTCGCTCAGCTCGTTGATCTCGCGGAACACGGCATAAAATTCGGGATCCCGACTGTCGGTCCGGATCGGCTGATATTCGCCGCCGTTGAGGGATTTGAGGCTTTCGGACACCTCCCGCACCTTGGCCGAAAGCCGCCCCGAAAGTCTGCCTGCAAGGATGGCCGAGAGCGGCAGCGCCAGAAGCAGCACCAGCACGAAAACCGGCAGGGCAGATGCAAGATATGCCGGGGCATCGCCGCCGCTGCGGCTGCAGGCCCAAAGGCCGGCGGCGAGCATCAGCGCGGCGGCAAGGGCAGCCGGCACATAGCAGCAGATGAAAATTTTTCTTTTCATGGGCGTTTACGGGGCCTCAAACCGGTATCCCACACCCCGCACCGTTACAATGCAGTCGCCGCCTCCGGCCGCCTTGATCTTTTCCCGCAGGGTGGCGATGTGCATGTCCAGTGTGCGGGTTTCTCCGATATAGTCCTCCCCCCACACCTCGCGGAACAGTGTGTCTCGTTCAATGGTGATGCCCGCCTTGCCGATGAGCAGATCGAGCAGCTTGTATTCCTTGAGCGTCAGCCCGAGATCCTTGCCCTGAAAGCGGATTTTGTAGGTGTTGCGGTCCACCGTAAAGCCCCCGACCGACGAGACATAGAGATTGGCGCGGCGCAGGTTTGTTTTGACCCTTGCCATCAGCTCAAGGATCGAAAACGGCTTGGACATGTAGTCGTCGGCACCCTTGTTCAGCCCCTTGACAAAGCTGATTTCGTCCGACTTTGCACTCACGATGATAACCGGCACCCGCTCGTCGATTTCCCGGATCGCGGTCAGAATGCTGTATCCGTCCATGTCCGGCAGCATGATGTCCAGCAGAATCAGATCGGGCAGCTCGGTGGCAAGCGCGCAGAGAAAGTCCTTTCCGCACTCAAACATGCGGACGTCGTATTCGCTTTCAAACGCACCCTCGTACACCTCGCGGATGCCCTCGTCGTCCTCCACAATATCGATAATGGGTTTCTTCATTCCAGCTTCTCAGAAATTCTTCAGAATTTCTGATGCACCCCCGTTTCATTGTATTTTGTCCACTCGGCCACATTCACGGCGTGGTCGCCGATGCGCTCGAGATATTTTGCAACCATCATCAGTGTGATGGCCTGCTCTCCGTTGGCTTTTCCGTCCCGGCGGATCAGCTCGATCAGCTCATCCTGTACCGTGAGGAACAGGTCGTCCATCTCGTCGTCCAGCGCGATGACCTCGTCGGCCAGCTTCTCGTCGTTGCGGATGAAGGAGTTGACGCTCTCCTTTGCCATGCGCACGGCAAGCTCGCCCATGGCCGTGATGTGGGAGAGATTTTTGATATACTGATCTCCGGGCATGGTGTAGACCAGGTCGCCGATGTCGCTGGCCTGATCGCCGAAGCGCTCAATGTCGGTGATCATCTTGAGCGCCGTGGACACCTCCCGGAAGTCCTTCGCCACCGGCTGCCGGCGGATCAGGATGCGCATGCAGCGCTTTTCAATGTCCATCTCGTATTCGTCCACCCGCTTGTCGGTTTCCCCAAGGCTGTGCCCAAGCTCGCGGTCAAAGCGCACCAGTGCGTCAATCGCCTTTGCGATCATGTCGGCCGTCAGCCGGCACATTTCCACAAGCTCGGTTTTCAGCTCCTCCAATTCCTCTTCAAACTGTTTTCTTGCAGACATTTCTGCTCCTCCATTATATCATATTCCGGTTGGTTTTGCAAGAGCCGCGCGCAGACTCAGCCGAAGCGGCCGGTGATGTAGCGTTCGGTGCGGCTGTCCTTCGGGTCGGTGAAAATGTCATCGGTGTCTCCGAACTCCACCAGCTCTCCGAGCAGGAAAAAGCCGGTTTTGTGTGAGATGCGCGTGGCCTGCTGCATGTTGTGCGTAACGATGACAATTGTGGTGCTCTCGGTCAGCGTTTCGCACAGCTCCTCAATTTTGCCGGTGGAAATCGGGTCGAGGGCGGAGGTCGGCTCGTCCATCAGGATGATCTTCGGCCGCACGGCCAGCGCGCGAGCAATGCACAGGCGCTGCTGCTGCCCGCCCGACAGCCCGAGCGCCGAGCGGCCCAGGCGGTCCTTCAGCTCATCCCACATGGCCGAAAGGCGGAGCGAGGTTTCCACAATTTCATCCAGCTCCGCGCGCCGGTGCACCCCGAAGGTGCGCGGGCCGTAGGCGATGTTGTCGTATACGCTCATGGGGAAGGGGTTTGGCTTCTGGAATACCATGCCCACGCTGCGGCGCAGGTCGTTGACGTCGGTTTTGCCGTAAATATCCACCTCTCCGATGCGAAAGCTGCCCTCCACGCGGCAGCCCGCAACCAGATCGTTCATGCGGTTGAAGCACTTGAGAAAGGTGGATTTGCCGCACCCGGAGGGGCCGATGAAGGCCGTGACCTGCCGGGCGGGAATCTCGATGCTGACGTCCCGCAGGGCCTGAAAATCGCCGTACCAGAGATTGGCGTGGCTGACCGAAATGCTCTGCCCGAATTCCTGTGCGGGGGCTGTATTTTTATCTTTTCGCATTGGTTTCTCCCTTCAGTCGGCGCTCCAGTCTTGCCGCGCAGCCCTCGGCAAGCAGATTGAGCGCCAGTACAATTGCAATCAGGACTACGGCGGTTGCGTAGGCCTCATTCATATACCATCCCTCTCCCGAGAGCTGGTAGAGCGCGACTGCCAGCGACGCGCCGCCGTCGAGCGGACCGTGAGGCAGCGCGCTGATGACCGACCCCATCGTGTACAGGAAGGGGGCCGACTCGCTGATCACCCGCCCCATGCTGAGCATGACGGCCGAGAGAATGCCGGGCAGCGCCGAGGGGAGCACCACCCGGAGGATGGTGCGCAGCCTGCCGGCGCCCAGCGCAAGGCTGCCCTCCCGCAGCGCGTCCGAAACCGCCCGCAGGCTCTCCTCGGTGGAGCGGACAACGGTGGGCAGCAGCATCATGCTGACCGTGAGCGACCCGGCCAGAATCGAGCTGGAGCCCCCAAACAGAGGCACAAAGGCAATCATGCCGAACAGACCGTAGACGATCGAGGGCACCCCCGCAAGGATGTCGATGGCCGTGCGGATGATGCGGACGGGCAGCGACTCCTTTTTCGCGTATTCGTTGAGGAAAATTGCGGTCATCACGCCGACCGGAACCGCGATGATCAGGCTGAGCGCCACCGCCCAGAGCGTGGTGACAATGGCTGGCAGAATGGTGATGCGGTGGCTGCCGAATTCATATTTCCCCCAGATCAGCGAGGGATTTTGCCAGAGATACGGCAGCCCTTTTGCAAAGATGAAGCCGACAACCAGCAGCAGCGCCGCGCCGGTCAGAACCCCCGCGGCTACAGCCATGCCCTGCCCGAGCCTGACCAGCCGCAGCCGATGGGAGAGGGCGCGCAGGCCGTCCCCCAGCCGGTGCAGGCGGAGCGACAGCCCTTCCCACAGACGGCGGCACGGGCGTGAGCCGCCGCGGGACATGCGCCTGCGCGGGTTGCGCCTGTGGGAGACCGCAGCCCGCACCACTCTCCCGGACACCGCCCCGAAGATGAGGTTGACCAGCAGCACAAAGAGCAGCAGCACCACGCCGGTGGCAACCAGCGCGCCCTCCTGCACCTCGCCGGCATAGCCCATTTCCATCACAATGTTGGCGGTAAGCACCCGGAAGGAGCCGAACAGCCCGTCCGGGTACGTGGGTGCGTTGCCCGCCACCATCACCACCGCCATGGTCTCTCCGAGCGCACGCCCCACCCCGAGAACCAGGGAGGCGGTGATGCCCGAACGGGCGGCGGGAATCATGATGCGGAAAACGGTTGCGCTGTGCGTGGCTCCCATGGCGACGGAGCCTTCATAGTATGCCCGCGGCACGGCCTCCATGCTGACCTTGGAGAGCGACACCACGGTCGGCAGAATCATGGCGCCGAGAATGAGCGCGGTGGCCAGCAGCCCGCTGCCGTTGTTGGGTGCGATGCGCGAGAGCAGAGGGAGCAGGAACACGATGCCGAAAAAGCCGTATACCACCGAGGGGATGCCCGCCAGCAGGCTGATGACGGCCGACAGGATGCGGCGCAGCCTTGGCGGACAATAGAAGGCGAGAAAGACTGCCGTGAAGTATCCCAGCACTCCGCCGATGAGCAGGGCGCCGGCTGTTGCGGCAAGTGTGCCGACAATCATGGTGCGCACGCCGTAGGTGCCCGAGAGCGGGGCGTCATAGGTGTCGAGGCGGTCAGGGGACCAGGTGTCCCCGAACATGAAATCCCAAACCCCCAGCTTTGCAAAGGCGGGGAGGCTTTTGACAATCAGAAACGCAAAGATGGCGACCACGGCGATCACACAGATGATCGCCGCCGCCGCAAAAACTGCCTTTCCGATTTTTTCTCTGGTTCTGGATGCCGTCATGCACGCCTCTCATTCCGCCCCGTTCAGCTCGCTGAATTTGGTGATTTTGCCCGAGAAGATGTCATAGAGCTGTGCCAGGGTGAGGTCGGTGACCTCGGTGTTCTGCTTGTTGACAATCACGGCAACCGCGTCAAGGCAGACATTGAAGCTGTCGATGTTGTCCTGATCCACCGCCGCGGAGGAAAGGCCGATGACGTTGCCCTTGGCGTCATCCTCCACTGCCTTGCGTCCGACCGAGGAGCCCTCAAGCTGAATGTCGAAGATGTCCTCCGCCGCAACGCCGTAGAGGTCCGCATAGCCTTTGGCGGCCGAGTTGATAAACTTTTCCATCGAGGTTGAGCCGCGGATCACAATTTTGTCTCCCTCCGGCAGGGTCTCCTGCTTTTCAAAGGCGGTTACGGGAATCGGAGAGCGGCCGGTGTTGGCGCGCATGGAGCCGTCCTCGAGAAAAATGCAGCCGGCTTCATCCGCGTGCGCCTGTGAGGCGTCGCTCTTGAGATAGCTCATAAAGTCGGCGGTGCGGGCGGTCAGGGTCTGTCCGGCGCGGGTCATCATCACAAACGGGCGCTGGATCTTGTATTCCCCGGAGAGAACGGTTTCCTCGGAGGGGGCGACGCCGTTGACCTTGACAACGCGGATGCTGTCGTCCACCGAACCGAGCGAGATGTATCCGATGGCGTTTTCGTCCGAGGCGACCGACGAGAGCACCGTGCCGGTTTTGGTCTGCTGAATGGCGGTGCTGGTGGTGTTGTAGACCTTTTTGCCATTGGCGTCGGTTTCCTCGAGATAGTGGGTGCCGTCGGTCACAACCTTGTCAAACGCCTCACGGGTTCCGCTGCCCTGTTCCCGCACGACCACCGTGATGTTCTTCTCATCCGCCCGGCAGCCGGACAGAATGGGAAGCAGTAACATTCCTGCAAGCAATAGCGCGATCATTCCTTTGATCTTCATGTTTTTTTCTCCTTTTCTGTTGATTACGCCTCTATTATAGCGCATCCCGCTGCCGCGCAACCACCATTGAAAAGTCTGAAAAATGTAAAGATCATGTAAAATCGGCAATTTGTCAGGAGGAGAGAAGGGGGAGGAGGGCAGCGGCTCGGCTGCGGCAGGCGGGAAAAGGGACAGCACGCTACGCAAAAAAAACAGAACCGGCGCACAGGAAGGGTGACAGTCCAAAAATGAGACGGCTTTCCGTGAGAGCGGCGGAACAAAAAAGAGGCGATACACCGCAGGAAGAAAGAGTACCCCGCATTGCGGAAGAGCGGACTGCCGTCCGGGCCGCCGGTCGGCGGGGGAAGCCGTTTGCGGCCGGCAAACCGAATCCGGCGCCTCCGCAGGATGTGCGGAGGTGCCGGATATGCTTTGTTATGCGTGGTTTGAGATATAAAGGGAACCTCTAAAAATTCCCGAAGATATTGAATAAAGTCGCAAAGTATGATATAATGGGAACAAACAAGAGAAGGGCGGCGAAAACCATGAAACAGGTCAACCTATTTGCAGAAGAAACACAG
>CALXUY010000074.1 GCA_944391805.1 uncultured Clostridia bacterium | reverse complement strand
GGTAAGGAAATTTCGCCGCCTGCGGGCGTCGAGGAGGGCTTCGCGCCCTCCACCCCGCAAACTTTTGAAAAAGTTTGATCAAAACTTTCATCAAACTGACGAAAGCCGTTTCTTTGGTCTACAGTCTAAGGAACTTTTTTGCAAAAAAGTTCCTTAAGCAGAGTTTGAGACAGCGTCTCAAGGTCTGCTCAGGCGCGCGGATCTCACCCCAGCGCCACATCCAGCACCATCATCAGGGCAAAGCCCATGGCCACGCCCACCGTGCCGACGTTGCTGTGCGCCCCGGCCTGCGACTCGGGGATCAGCTCCTCCACCACCACATAAATCATCGCCCCTGCCGCAAACGCGAGAATATACGGCAGCACCGGCGTGACCACAGAGGTGAGCAGAATGGTGAGTATAGCGCCGATCGGCTCCACAATGCCGGACATGGCCCCATAGAAAAACGCCTTCGGGCGGGAAAGCCCGTTCGACACCAGCGGTGCCGAGATCACCGCCCCCTCCGGGAAATTCTGCACCGCGATGCCGATGGCAAGCGCCAGCGCGCTGGCCGTGGTGATGACGGTGCTCCCCTCCAGCATACCGGCCAGCACCACTCCCACAGCCATGCCCTCGGGAATGTTGTGCAGTGTGACAGCCAGCACCAGCATAAAGGATTTTCCGAGACTGCTGGGCCGCCCCTCGGGGTGCTCCTCGTTGAGGTGCAGATGCGGAATCACGGTGTCCAGAACCAGCAGAAAGCCCATGCCAAGCAAAAAGCCGACGACAGCCGGAATCCATGCCACGCCTCCCGCCGCCTCCGACATCTCAATGGCCGGAATCAGCAGCGACCAGACCGACGCGGCCACCATCACCCCCGAGGCAAAACCCAGCAGCAGCTTCTGCAGCCGGAGTCCCATGTTTTTTTTCAGAAAAAACACCGTCCCCGCTCCCAGAACCGTGCCAAGAAAAGGCAGCACGAGTCCGATTGCGGCTTTGATGGTATCACTCATTGAATGCGTCCTCCTCTCTGACAGACAACTCCATTCACAGTATATCACACTCCGGCCGGCTTTACAATAGAAATTCGGGAAAAAGTCGGAAAACAGTTGACACCCGCAGCGGAATATGATACAATAGGCCCGTCACAATTCAACACACGCGCAACAGAAAGGAATCATCATCATGCCGCTGATTGACATGCCGCTGGAAAAGCTGAAAACGTATCAGGGGATCAGCCCCAAGCCGAAGGACTTTGACGCATTTTGGGATCGATCACTGCAGGACATGCGGGCCGTGGACCCGCAGCCGGTCTGCCGGAGAGTGGAAACCGGCTCCCGCTTTGCCGATTGCTATGAGCTGACCTTCCGCTCGACCAAGCAGGCCACGATTTACGCCAAGCTCGTCCGCCCCAAGCAGGCGGAGGGCAAGCTCCCGGCACTGCTCCATTTTCACGGACTGGGCGGGTGCAGCGACAGTTGGAAATCGCTGTACGCCTATGCATCGCAGGGCTACGTTGTCGCCTCGATGGACTGCCGCGGGCAGGGCGGATACTCTGAGGACGTGGGCGGAACCAAGGGAACCACCTACAGCTCCCCCTTCAGCCGCGGGCTGGACGGGCCGCCCGAGGAGCTGCTCTGCCGCGACATCTTTCTCGATACCGCCATGCTGGCCCGGGTGGTGATGGAGCGGGAGGATGTGGACGCATCCCGCGTCGGGGTGTTCGGCGGCTCGCAGGGCGGCGCGCTCTCGGTAGCCTGCGCGGCGCTGGTCCCCGAGATCAGGCTGTGCGCTCCCACATACCCCTATCTCTCGGACTACCGCCGGGTATGGGAAATGGATCTCGACAAGGGTGCCTACGAGGGACTCCGATATTATTTCCGCAACTGCGACCCCCTGCATGAGCGCGAGGATGAAATTTTTTACAAGCTGGGCTACATCGATATTCAGAACCTGGCACCCCGCATCCGTGCGCGCGTGCTCATGGGCACCGGCCTGATGGACACCACCTGTCCACCCTCCACGCAGTTTGCGGTCTATAACAAAATCACCTCTCCGAAGGAAATACTGATCTATCCCGATTTCGGCCACGAAACGCTCAAGGGGCACGACGACAAGGTGTTCGCATTTCTCGCCGCGCTGTAACAGGACAGACCGCGGGACAAAAAGCGCTTCCCTTTCCGCCAAGCACTTCCCTTTCCATCAGGCATAGCACCGCCTTCGCTTTTCCCGGTGCTTGCCGCGGCTTCACAAATACGCACAAAAAGGCCTCCTGCGCGAGCTGCAGGAGGCCTTTGATTCGGTTTGCTTTCGGCTCCCCGTTCCGGCGGAGCTTTTTAATCTCTCGTGAGACTGTAGTGAATAGTGGTAGAAAACTGCACAATCATCATCACCACCGAAACACCAACCGCCACCCAGATGGCGTTCTGTTCGGTGCCAAGCTGGAGCCATGAAACGTCGGGAAGCATCATGCCCATCAGGCCGGTCAGTGCAAAGCCGCCGACCGCGCTGGTCAGCGCAATGAAGGCCACCTTCAGAATCAGCGCAGCGATCATCGCCAACAGGATGAAGCCGCCGATGGCCAGCCACACATTGGCATCGGGAACATAGCTGACAACCAGATTGTAGCCAACCAGTCCGAACATCACGAAAATAGCGAGCAGGCATTTCTTCCAACCCAAAATAAAGAACACAATTGCCAGAACGCCACCGAAGATATAAGCAAGGAATTCCGGCATTTCAGCCAGCCCCTTGACATTGCCCTGCATCCAGTTGAACAGCTCCACTCCAACCAGATACCCGATGGCGCCAACCCCAACCATACTCAAGGCTTTTGCCATACGCATCCCTACAAAACCGATCAGTGCCGCGGCCACAGCGGCGAGTATGTAAAGCACAAGGGCGCGGACATGCATTTTTGCGGCCAATTCCGTCAAGTTATCGTTCAACATTTCAAACAGCTCAAGCGGCTTATGGTTCAAAAAGTTTTGCAGCCCCATAATGTATCTCCTTTAACAGATGACTTTACATTATTATAATCCAAAAAGGGGGTGATTGTCAATAGTTATTTTCAGATTTTACGGAAATTCTTTTGAAATTCATCAAATAACGCAATTCCGACGGCAAAAGTCAAGATCCTTGATAAAAAAATGCGCTTTTCTCTTTACTTTTCAGGGAAAACATGATAGAATAGTGAGGCTTGAACCTGTGCCCTCCGGAACGCAATGGGCAGTATCGGTTCATTTTCCGGCGCGGGAAGACGATCTCACAGCCCTGAAAAGTCGATCCGTTGAGGCAGTCTGCCGGACCTGCAGCCGTCCCCGTCGGCAAAATCGCCTGCGCGGCGTCCACGCGACGCACGCTGCGGCGATCGGGAATGACAAACGCTGTTATGACATGATTTTTACATTTTGCAAATGCTGCGCGGCGGTTGACTTGCCCGGTTGACCGGCGCAGCGGAAAGGTATGGTCACATTTTATGGAGAAACGCAAGCCGGATGAAAGCATCGAATACTTAATCCGGGGCATTCTGACCCTGCAGACCCCGGAGGAATGTCTGCACTTTTTTGAAGACCTGTGCACCGTTTCGGAGATTCAGGAGATGTCCAGACGGCTCCAGGCCGCCAGAATGCTCAGCCACAATCACATCTATGCGGATATTGCCGCCAAAACCGGTCTTTCCACCGCCACCATCAGCCGGGTGAACCGCTGCCTCAAATACGGGAACGACGGCTATATGACCGTGCTGGAGCGGATGGAACGGAAGAGATGAGCGGCTGCGAGGGATATCGCGCGTTGGCGCGGTTTTACGACTGCCTCAATTCCGGCATCGACTATTCCGGCTGGGCGGATTTTTTGGAGGAATGCTTCCGCCGTTGGCTGCCAAAACGACCGGAGCTGGTGCTGGACCTTGCCTGCGGAACCGGAAGAATGACGGCAGAGCTGGCGTGCAGGGGCTACGATATGATCGGGGTGGACGGCAGCGCCGAAATGCTCTCCGAGGCCTACTCCCGCGCAGGGGGCGGCATTCTGTTTCTGCAGCAGGACCTGCGCAGCTTTGAGCTGTACGGCACCGTAGGCGCGGTGGTGTGCTGCCTGGACAGCCTTAACTATCTGCTCGGCGACGGAGAGCTTGCCGCCTGCTTTTCACTGGTGCACAACTATCTCGACCCCGGGGGGCTGTTCCTATTCGATATGAACACGCCCTACAAGTTCCGGGAAATATACGGAACAAGCGATTATATTCTCGAGGGGGAGCTGCCGCCCGTTCCCGGAGACAGCGCTCCTCCGGCGGCGGTCTACTGCGGCTGGCAGAACCATTTTGACCCCAAAACCAACCTCTGTGATTTTGATCTTTCACTGTTTGCGGAAGCGGAAAACGGCAGCTACCTCCGTGAGGACGAGCACCAGCAGGAGCGCTGCTACACAATGGAGGAAATCCGCGCCGCACTGCAGAGCGCCCGCCTCGAGCTGCTCGGCGTGTTTGCCGACTGGCGCTTTGCACCTCCGGACGCGCACACCGAACGCTGGTTTTTCGCTGCCCGCGCCGTCAAACCGGCATCTCCGGATTTCCCCAACTCCGAACAACAGAAAGGAAGCTGAACCTCATGCCCTCCACCATTCTGCGTGCCATGACTGCCGACGGCAGCGCGCGCATTCACGTCATTCAATCCACCGATATTGTGAACCGTGCCATCGCCTACCACCACACCTCCCCCACCGCCACCGCCACGCTGGGACGACTGCTGACCGCTGCCTCGATGATGGGCAGTATGCTCGGCGAGCCGGAGGACAGCCTGACCGTAACCCTCAACGGGGACGGCCCCGCCGGGCGTGTGCTGGCCGTGGCGGATGATATGGGAAACGTCCGGGGCTATATCCAGAACCCGGCGGTTGATCTCCCGCTCAAGGCCAACGGAAAGCTGGACGTCGGGGGCGCTGTGGGCCGGGGCCTGCTCAACATCATCCGCGACACCGGCGCAGAGCAGCCCTACAACGGCTCGATCGCCCTGGTCAGCGGTGAGATCGCCGAGGATATTGCCGCATACTATGCGCAGAGCGAGCAGATTCCAACCGTCTGTGCGCTTGGCGTTCTGGTGGACACCGACCGCAGCTGCCGGGCGGCCGGCGGCGTTCTGATTCAACTCCTCCCATTCGCGGACGATACCGTGATCGATCTGCTCGAGCGCAATTCCCGGGAGCTGGCCAACCTCTCCCGCCTGTTTGAGGCCGGGATGGACAACAAGGCCATCGCGGATCTTGCGCTGCGGGATATTCCCTACGATGTGTTTGACGAGCTGGAGGTAGAATACCGCTGCACCTGCAGCAGGGAGCGGGTTTCCCGCGCATTGATCACCCTCGGAAAGGCCGAGCTGCTCCGGATGCTGGAGGAGCAAAAGGCCGAGGGAAAGCCGGACTGTCTGACCGTGAGCTGCCGGTTCTGCGACCGCATTCAGCGCTTAACCCGAACCGACATCGAGGCGCTGTTCACATAAAATCCGCCAACGTCCGCAAAGCGGTATTTGCCTCTGTTTTCCGCGGCTGCCCGATGCGCTTGCTTCGGTTTTGCGGCCCGCAGCCATACGGGCAACGGCGCGCCGATACAGAGGCACTGCCTCCCGGCTTCGGCAATCTGGCAACAGCTTACCGGCGCCCAAAACGACAGTAACGGAAGCCTGATGGTTTGACGGAAATCATGCATGATTCACAATCTTTTACTGAAAATTCTGTAAATTTCAACCAATTTGGGCTGTTTTTTTGTTGATGCAGAACAAATGACAGTTCTTTGCATTGTTAAAAAGGACGAAAAGCGCTCGGATTTGTATAAAGAGATTAAAATATTTGTAAAAAAATAATTGACAATGTGCAAAAAAATGGTATAATAATGATAAAGAGTTTGAACATCCGGAGTCTGACGCCCGCATATTCCCCGGCTTTGGGGCCGAACGGCAGCATTCCGAGCTGCTGTTTTTTCTTTTCGGGTCTTGTTCCCGATATCCGTTTCATACAGGAAGGAAACAGTGCCACATGAGTTCTCTATACGAACAGGATTCTGCCGAAACGCTTGAGCTGATCCGTCAGGCGCAAAACGGCAACCAGGATGCATTTGCGGCACTGTATCACCGGTATGAGCCTCTGATCGCCTCGCAGTGCAGGCGCTTTGCGCAGACGCTCTCTCATACGGATCTGGAGGATCTCATCTCCGAGGCAGGGCTGGCGTTTCTGAACGCCGTCAGGAACTTCCGCACCGGTGAGGACTCCCGCGTAACCTTTGGGCGCTATGCGCAGATCTGCATTCAGAAGCGGTTGATCAGCTACCTGCGCCACCAGCGCAAGCAAGGCGGGATTGTACAGCTCGACGCCGACGAGATGGCCGAACTGCCGGCCGGAGAGGACAGCGATCCCGCGAGCCGCATTCTTGAACAGGAACAATACGCGATTCTGCATCAGCTCATGGAGCAGGTACTCTCCAATCGAGAAAAAGAGGTCTGGTTCCGCTTTATCGCCGGGAGAACCGCCGGCGAAATTGCCAAGGAGCTGAAGCAGGACAAACGCTCGGTGGAGAATGCGATTTTCCGGGCGCGCCGCAAGCTGCGCCGGGCGCTGCCGCCGCAGGAATAGCAGCCTCAGTCCGGCATGGTGCCGTATACCCTCGATGCTCCCCCGCGATTTCCCTACGGTCGCGATCATCCACGTCCAAATAGCTCAAGCAGAGCGCTCCCTGGCAGGAGAGGATGCCGGTAAAGCCCGGCAATGGGCGAAAGAATCTTTATCATGACAAGAGAGGGTAAACACCATGTTTCAGGACGAAAACTACAATGCAGCTGCGGATCACGACTTTGTGGACGAAACCCTGGTCTGTAAGGACTGCGGCAAGGAATTTGTGTTCACAGCAGGTGAGCAGCGGTTCTATGCCGAAAAAGGATTTCAGAACAAGCCCAGAGCCTGCAAGGCCTGTCGTGAAGCCAGAAAGGCCGCCGGCAAAGCCCCACGTGAATATTTCACGGCCGTCTGCGCAGATTGCGGAGGAGAGGCAAAGCTCACCTTTCAGCCAAGCAATGACAGACCGGTTTATTGCAGCGCCTGCTTTGAGCGGCGGAAGCAAGCCCAGGAATAAAGCCGCATGGTGTCATCACCTGATAACCCCGCCTGCGGGCGGGGGTATATCTGTATGCGCAAAGCACGAACAAATGAGAACAAACAACCGCCTCACCGCTGCATCAAACGCACAGCCGTGTGCGGCACAAAAGCCGGCCTGACTTTTCCCCGTCAGGCCGGCTTTTCCGGCGTCTGATCGCCCGGTTACAGCGAAAGATACAGCTTCTCCAGCCTGCGCGTCATTGCTCTGGCGGTAAACCGGCTGGAATAGCGCCGATATGCGGCCTGCCGCATGGATTGCTCCAAAACCGGATCCGACGCGATGCGGCAGAGCGCCTCGGCCAGCGCCGTTGCGTTTCCCACCGGAAAGCAGATGCCGGCACCGTCGTTCCCGATCATGGCCCGATTTCCGCCGTAGCTGCTGGCCACCGTAGGGAGAGACGCGCTCATGCCTTCCGAAATCGCCAGACAGGAGGTTTCGGTGCCGCAGGAGCAGTTGACATTGACGCGGAGCAAACGATAGATCGGAGCCATATCCGAGACAAATCCGGTCAGGCGGACCACGTCCTCCAGCCCCATTGCCCGGATCATCCCCTCCAGCTTCCGCCGCTGGCTTCCCTCTCCCACAATCAGGAACCGGAAGCGCCGATGCGGCATTCGCCCCACGGCAATGACGGCCGCGCGCAAAAAGGTCTCGTGCCCTTTGCATGGCTCCAGCCGTGCGCAAATCCCGACGCAAAAATCCTGCGCATCGAGCCGCAGGCGGCGTCTCCATTCGTTCAGCTCCCCCTCCTCCACCGGCCGTACCGGCTCGGAGCCGTTGACAATCACCCGGATCTCGCTGCGCGGAATACCGAGCTGCTCCAGATTGACCGCCGCGGCCTGAGCGGTGGCAATCACACGGTCGGAAAGCAGACGGTTCCCCATCCGTTCCGCCGCGCGCACCAGCGGATTGCCGCTCTGCTCCACGGGAAAACAGCAGTGCCTGGTGTGCACCACCTTTTTGCCGCAGAGCTTGCCGGCGATCCGCGCACAGAGCGCCGCGTTGGCATGTACGACATGCGGGGAGACTGAACCGATCACACCGATCAGCTCCCGAACGGAAGCCGCCGAAAACCGATCGCACGGATATTCCAGCTCCCGCACCGGAACCCGCAGGGCGAGCAACCGCCGACGCAGCTCGCTGCCATACGGGAGCGCGACACAGCAATGAAAACGCTTTCGGTCAATATTGCGCAGGATGTTGCAGAGCAAAACCCCCGCGCCGCCGATATTGCAATCGCTGATGACATACAAAATCTTCATGCTCACTCTTCCCTTTCCATACAGCCGGAATTGCCCGCATTTCCGGAGCGGTGGTATGCCTAACCCCGCGGTGCTGCCGCCCGGTCGGCGCGGCGGCCGGCTTCCCGCCGATCCGGCGCGCGCATAAACCTGCAGGCAGCAGCCTTCATCCTCCGGCGCAAACAAAAAAGCCTGTGCCGATAGTATGCACAGACTTTCCGGTTTCAATTCCAGACCGGCCAGAGATCGCCAAGCGGATCGATGCCGAATCCGATCATCAGAACATTTCTCGCAACGCCGAACAGCACCATTGCCGAAACCACCGCAATCCATACCCAGGCGGGTACCCGCCAGAGCTGCTTCTCTCCGCGCAGCAGCCGTCTCCACGCGCGCAGATAAAAAAACAGGACAAATGGGACCGACAGCACCACAAGCGCGTTGCAGCGAAACGCCTCCGCCACATTCAGACGCAGCAGCGCCTCGGCTGCCCGCGTGCCGCCGCACAGCGGACAGTACACGTAAAAAATGTCGTGCAGCAGGCACTTCGGCATACCGAACGACAAAAAATCGGCAAACCGTGCATAGAGCGGAAGCAGCAGCACCGCGGCAATCGCGGCGATATGCGCCAGCAAAAACTGTTTTGCGGCTTTCCGGTTCATTGGTTCGCATCTCCTTTCCGCCAGACCCGAAGGCACAGCTCTCAGAGCTGCACCACGCGCGGCACAACGCCGAGCGCCGGCAGAATGCGTCCGGTCAGGTCGGCAGTGCGCAGGCGCAGGCTGGAGGTATTGACACAGGGGTGGCAGCCGATAAATTCCCCGGCCAGCACATCCCGATCAATGAGAAGCTGCACCTCGTGATCCCGGTCATGGAGCAGGCCGAGCACGCTGACCGAGCCGGGATACAGCCCCAGCAGCCGCTCCATGTGCGCGGGAGAAGCAAAGGACAGGCGCGCCGAGCCGATCTGCGCCGAGAGATCCTTGGTTCTGAAGGGCTTATCCCCCGGCATCATCAGCAGATAAAAGGCGGTTTCCTGCCGGTTGCACAGAAAGAGATTTTTACAGATGGTGGCGTTCAGCACCCGGTCGATTTCGGCACAGACCTCCATGGTCATGGCCGGCTCATGGTCGATCCGGCCATAGCTGACGCCGAGTCCGTCGAGGAAATCATACACAGGGCGCTCCCGTTCGGCGCGCTCACGGTCGTTGGCAGGTCTGCCTTGTTCGAGGATCATGCTCTTCTCCTTGCGGCCGCGCTGCCTGTTTCCCGGGCGGCTGCGGCCTTTTCTGCATCATTTGATCTGGGAAAGGTCGTAGGGCGTGGTCTGATACACAAAGTAATTGAGCCAGTTGCTGTAAAGCAGATTGGCATGAGAGCGCCATGTCACCTGCGGCGCACGGGCAGGATCATCATCCGGGAAATAGTTCCGCGGCATTCCGATCGGCCTGCCCTCGGCCAGATCGCGCTCATACTCGCTGCGCAGCGTGCCGGCGTCGTACTCCGGATGCCCGGTGATGAAGATCTGCTTCCCGTTTTCGGTGGAAACGGCAAAGATCCCGGCCTCGGGCGAGGAGGCCAGCACCTTCAGCTCCGGCGTGCGGCGGACAGCCTCCTCGTCCAATCCCGTGTGCCGGGAGTGCGGCACCATGAAGCAATCGTCAAACCCGCGGAACAGGATGGAGCGCCTGTATTCGACCTCATGCGGAAATACCCCGAACAGCTTTTGCGGCAGGGGCCTTTTCTCAATGCCGAAATGGTAAAACAGCCCGGCCTGCGCCCCCCAGCAGATATGAAAGGTGCTGTGCACGTGGCTTTTGCTCCACTCCATAATGCCGCACAGCTCCTGCCAGTATTCCACCTGCTGGAAGGGCATCTGCTCCACCGGCGCGCCGGTGATGATCATGCCGTCAAAATTCCGCTCCTTCACATCGTCAAAGGTTTTGTAGAAGGAGAGCAGATGCTCGGGCGACACGTTTTTGGATTGATGGCTTTTGGTGTGAATCAGCTCCAGCTCGACCTGCAGCGGTGTGTTGCCGAGCAGACGGGAGAACTGGGTTTCGGTCTCGATCTTTTTGGGCATCAGGTTGAGCAGCAGAATTTTCAGCGGGCGGATGTCCTGTGTGAGCGCCCGGGTTTCGGTCATGACGAATATATTTTCGTCCGTGAGCACCTTGACCGCGGGCAGGTCGTTCGGAATGCGGATCGGCATGGTTCTCTCCCCCGATCAGACCCGGTCCAGCGCCTGCGCGAGATCGGCGATGAGATCGTCCTTGCTCTCCAGACCGCAGGAAAACCGGATCAGATCAGCCGATACGCCGGCAGCCAGCAGCTCCTCGTCGCTCATCTGGCGGTGCGTGGTGGTGGCAGGATGCAGGCAGCAGGAGCGCGCGTCGGCCACATGCGTTTCAATCGCCGCAATCTTCAGCCCCTCCATCACTTTGGCGGCGGCCTCGCGCCCGCCCCTGACGCCAAAGCTCACCACGCCGCAGCTGCCGTTCGGCAGATATTTCTGTGCCAGCGCATAGGATTTGTCGCCCTCCAGCCCCGGATAGGTCACCCATGTCACCTTTTCGTGCCCCTGCAGGAAGCGTGCGACGGCCATTCCGTTCTCGCAGTGCCGTGCCATTCTCACGTGCAGGCTCTCCAGCCCCAGATTGAGCAGAAAGGCGCTCTGCGGAGATTGCACCGAGCCGAAATCCCGCATGAGCTGTGCGGTGGCCTTGGTGATATAGGCGCCGCCCAGCCCGAACTCTTTGACATAGGTCACGCCGTGGTAGCTGTCGTCCGGTGTGCAGAGGCCGGGGAATTTTTCGGCATGTGCGGCCCAATCGAAGCGGCCCGAATCCACAATACAGCCTCCCACCGCCGCGCCGTGACCGTCCATGTACTTGGTAGTGGAATGCGTGACAATGTCGGCTCCCCACTCGAAGGGGCGGCAGTTGACCGGTGTGGCAAAGGTGTTGTCGATGATCAGGGGCACGCCGTGGTCATGCGCGGCCCTGGCAAAGCGCTCAATGTCCAGCACCACCAGCGCCGGGTTGGCGATGGTCTCCCCAAACACCGCCTTGGTATTGGGGCGGAAGGCCGCGTTCAGCTCCTCGTCGGTGCAGTCGGGGGAGACAAACGTGAACTCGATGCCCATGCGCTTCATCGTGACCGCGAAAAGGTTGTAGGTACCCCCATAAATCGTGGAGGAGGACACGATGTGATCGCCGCAGGAGGCGATGTTGAAAATGCTGTAAAAGGACGCCGCCTGCCCGGAGGAGGTGAGCATGGCTGCGCTCCCCCCCTCCAGCTCACAAATTTTGGCCGCCACCGTGTCGCAGGTGGGGTTTTGCAGGCGGGAGTAGAAGTAGCCGGAGGCCTTCAGATCGAACAGCGCCCCCATCGCATCGCCGGTTGCATATTTGAAGGTGGTGCTTTGCACAATGGGAAGCTGGCGCGGCTCACCGTTTCCGGGCGTGTAGCCCCCCTGCACACAAATGGTATCCTTGCTGATGTTGCTCATGGTTTGATCTCCTGTTCCTATCGTGTTTCAATGACGCACCTGGTCGGTGCGTTTTCTCGGTTTGGTTCACAAGCACAGGCTGCCGCCGCTTGTCAGCCCCGGCCCGCCGGCCTGACGGTCCGCTTCAAAGCCCCAGCAGCCGCCGGGCGTTGCCGTTCAGAATCGCCCGGTTTTCCTCATCGGTCAGCCCAAGCGCCCCGAACAGCTCCAGCTCATGCACCGGGGAGTGCAGCGGATAATCGGTGCCGAAGAGCACCCGGTCAGCGCCGTAGCGCCGGATGATTTTGCGCGCGGTTTCAGCCGGGATATAAGAGAGGCTGGAGGAGCAGTCCACATACAGGTTGGGAATGCCGCAAAGCTGTTCGCTTGCCTCCTCCCAGATCGACCAGCCACCGAAATGCGCGCCGATCACGGTCAGGCCGGTATAAATTTTGAGGATGGGCAGCAGGCGGTTGGGGTTGGAATTGTCGTACCGGCTGTCGCCGGTGTGCATCAGAATCGGCAGCCCCTCCTGCTCGCACAGCTCATAGATGCGCAGGCAGCGGTAATCGTCAATTTTAAAGCCCTGAATGTCCGGGTGCAGCTTGACCCCGCGCAGCCCCAGCTCGCGCAGGCGGGCGATGTCGCCTGCCTGATCGGCGCTGTCGGGATGCAGGGTGCCAAACCCGATGAGCCTCCCGCCCTGCTCTGCCACCTCGGCGGCAATGAAGCGGTTGATGCTTTCAACCTGGTGGGGGGTTGTTGCAACCGACTGCACCACAAACCGGTCGATTTCGGCCGCGCTCCCCTCGCGCAAAAGCCCCTCGACCGTGCCCGGGCAGGCAGCGCTCTCCCCGTAAAAGTCTCCCACGCTCAGGGCGGCACGCGCCGCGATTTTTTCGGGATAGATATGGCAGTGCGCGTCGATCACTTCTATCTGATTTCCAAACATTATGCCGTCACCACTCCGTTCGCCTTCTGCAGACCCAGCTTTTCAATTGCCATTTCCCGCATTTTGTATTTGAGAATCTTGCCTGCCACGTTCATCGGGAAGGAGTCCACAAATTCGATATACCGCGGCACCTTGTGGCGGGCCATGTGGGCGTTGATATAATCCTTCATCTCCTTCTCGGTCATCTGTTCGCCCTCCTTGAGGATGATGCAGGCCATGATTTCCTCGCCATACTGCTCATCCGGCACACCGATGACCTGCACGTCGCTGACCTTCGGGTGGGTGTAAATGAAGTCCTCAATCTCCTTGGGGTAGATGTTTTCTCCGCCCCGGATGATCATATCCTTCAGGCGCCCGGTGATGCGGTAGTTGCCCTCGGGCGTGCGGCAGGCCAGGTCGCCGGTGTGCAGCCAGCCGTCGGCGTCGATGGCGGCGGCAGTGGCGCCCGGCATCTTATAATACCCCTTCATGATATTATGGCCCCGCGCCAGGAACTCTCCTGTCACCTCGTCCGGGCACTCCTCGCCGGTCTCGGGATTGACGATTTTGCATTCGATCTCGGGCAGCGGACGCCCCACGGTACCCACGCGCACCTCGATCGGGTCGTCGGTCGAGCTCATAGTGCAGCCCGGCGACGCCTCGGTCTGCCCGTACACAATGGTGATCTCGCTCATGTGCATTTTGTCCACCACATCCCGCATCACCGAGATCGGGCAGGGGCTGCCGGCCATAATGCCGGTGCGCATATACGAAAAATCGGTTTTGGCAAAATCCGGATGCTCCAGCAGAGCGATGAACATGGTGGGCACGCCGTGAAAGGCCGTGATATGCTCGTTGTGAATGCAGGCCAGCGCCGGCTTGGCCGAAAAATACGGAAGCGGCAGCAGCGTGGTCCCGTGCGTCATGCCCGCGGTCATGGCCAGCACCATGCCGAAGCAATGGAACATGGGCACCTGAATCATCAGGCGGTCGGCGGTGGAAAGATCCATCCGGTCGCCGATGCACTTGCCGTTGTTGACGATGTTGTAATGCGTCAGCATAACGCCCTTGGGGAATCCTGTGGTGCCGGAGGTGTACTGCATGTTGGCCACGTCATCCGGGCTGACTGCGGCCGCCATGCGGTCCACAGTTTCCTGCGGCACCTGCCCGGCATACTCCAGCGCCTCGTTCCACTCCAGGCACCCCTTCTGGTGAAACCCTACGGTGATGACGTTGCGCAAAAACGGCAGCCGCTTGCTGTGCAGGTGCTCGCCCGGCCGGGTGTGCTCCAGCTCGGGGCAAAGCTCGGCAATGATCGCGGAATAATCCGAATCCTTGGAGCCTTTGGTGAAAATGAGGGTATGCGTATCCGACTGCTTGAGCAGATACTCGGCCTCGTGAATCTTGTAAGCGGTGTTGACAGTCACCAGCACGGCGCCGATTTTGGTGGCCGCCCAGAAGGCGATATACCACTGCGGCACGTTGGACGCCCAGACCGCGACATGATGCCCCGCCCGGACCCCCAGCGCGATGAGCGTCCGGCAGAAGGTGTCCACATCGTCCCGGAACTCACTGTAGGTGCGGGTATAATCCAGCGTGGTGTATTTGAAGGCGTACTGATCCGGGAACTCCTCCACCATACGGTCGAGCACCTGCGAGAAGGTCGCGTCGATCAGCAGATCCTTTTTCCAGACAAACTTTCCGGTGCGGGCGTTGTTGTAATACAGGGTTTTCTCCTTGCGGGAGGTGTCGCTGTACTGCTTCATAAAGCCGGCAAACTGCGCGAAGATGATTTCCATATCGTCCAGCTCCTCGCACCATGCGGGATTCCAGACCAGCGAGAGGAAGCCGTCATAATTGACCGAGCGCAGCGCGCGCATCACGTCGTCCAGCGGCAGCTCGCCCTCCCCTGCCAGGCAGTATTCCACGCCGCCGTCCGCGGCCTTTTTCGCATCGCTGAAGTGGACATGCCGCACATACGCCCCGAGATTGCGGATGACCTCCTCCGGCGTCTCCCCGGCGCACAGGCTGGTGGCGGAGAGCTCCCAGAGAGCGGCGAGAGAATCCGAGGCAAAGCGCTCGAGCATATCCCGCAGCACGGCGGTTTTGGCAAACAGCCCGGCCGTCTCCAGCAGCAGCGTCACGCCGCTCTCCTCGGCCGCGGGGAGCACACGCGAGATCAGCGCCGCCACCTGCTCGATGGCCATATCCGCGGCCTCAACCGCCTCGGTATCCGGCGCGCTGGCGCGCAGGCGCACATGCGGAATGTGCAGATTTTTGGCGATTTCCAAGCACTTTGTAATCTCCTCCACCGCCTCCGGCGTATCCGAAAGCTCGCAGACCGCATCGATACACGGGATCGTCAGTCCGCGCTCAAACAGCCGGCGGCGGGTGGCCGCGGCGGCGTAATCATGGAACGCGCCGTCCGGATCGGTAAAGAGCCGATTGTGTATGTTGTGCAGCTCGATCCCCTCAAAGCCGAGATCGTTCGCCATCTCGCAGAACTCATCAAAACTGCTCTGGTGCCACCCCTTGGTGGAAAACGACAGCTTCATTGCACATCCTCCTCGTAAACAATCTTATTCACCGCGTTGATATACGCCCGGATGCCCGCGCCGATGATGTCGGTGGAAATTCCGTTGCCGGAATAGAGCTTGCCCCCCGAGCGCAGCCGTACCAGCGCGGATCCCACCGCTCCGGTGCCCTCTGTGACCGAGTGAATCTGAAAATCGTCCAGCTCATAGTGCCGCCCGATGATCTGCTCGAGCGCACGCACGGCAGCCTCCACCGGTCCCTCGCCGATGCAGACGCCGGAAAGCTCGGCCTCTCCCTTGGTCAGCGTGATCTGCGCGCTGGCCGAGAGCACATTGCCGCTGTTGACCACATAGGTTTTGAGCTGATAGGTCGGGGGAACCTGCAGGGCGGTGCTGGCGACAATGGCCTCGAGATCCCGCACGTCCACCTGCTTTTTGGAGGCCACACGCAGAAATTCCTCATACACCCGCGCGCAGTCCTCCTCCGAGAGATCGTAGCCAAGCGCGCGGACCGCAGCAATCACATCCTCGCGGCTGTCCTTCGCATCCAGACACACCGCAGGCATCCCGTCGCCGGACGCTGCCGGCACCGCCGCCTTTTCCTGCCCGGAATGCGCGGCAATCCAGCCGATCTGGCGCACGACGCGATGCAGCTCGGTGTGCCGGATTCCATCCGAAAGCCGATAGTGGCTGCCGCAGTTCTGCATCATATCGGCAAAGGTTTCCAGCGGAACGCCGTCTCCTCCCACCGAGGTTTTGACCCCGCTGACATGCTCCCGGCGAACCGCCAGCGCGGCGGCGGCACAGGCAAATCCGCTGCGGTTGCTGCAATGCACCCCGACCGTAATGCCGGCCGACTCGGCCGTCTGTTCGGCAAAGGCGGCAAAATCATCGGGCATCATCTGCCCCGCGTCGTCGCAAAGCGAGAACACCGTGGCCCCGGCCGCAATGGCCGCCGCGAGCGCTTCCTTCAGGAAGGCCTCCTCGGCACGGGTGGCGTCCAGCGCGCAGAACTCCACCTCCATGCCGGTTTTGCATGCAGCCTCCACAGCCTCGGCAATCCACCCGAGCATTTTTTCCGGCTTTTTATGATACGTATACTCCATGCCCACCGGCGAGAGCGACAGCGCCACGCGGATGCGCGGGTGCGCCGCGCCGTTCAGCGCCGCCGCCGCCAGCTCGATGCTCTGCAGATCCGCTCCTGCCGCCACAGAGAGCACCGGAGCTTTGACAAAGGAAGCCATGGTGCGCACCAGCAGGACGTCGGTCTTGGCACTGGCGATCGCGGGAAGCTCAATGACATCCACATCGAGCCGGCCCAGATGGCGGGCAATTTCAATTTTCTCCTTGAAGCTGAAGCTGCCGTTTTCCCGGCAGAGCGTGGTGTCCGAAATGATGATTTTCTTCATACAAACCTCCTTTTCGCCTTGCGGCGTTCTGTAAACGCCTGATCGGTTCGGCTGTCGGCGCAGGTCGCGCGTCGGCAAAAACGCCGCTGCGTACCGCCGGGCAAAGCCCGCCCGGGAAGGGCACGCAGTCTGCCGCGCTCTCCGCCCCACGAACCCGTTTCTTCTGCCGGCTGAATACAGAAAAGCCCCTGAAGCCGTTGAAAAAACGGATTCAGGGACGAATCATCGCGGTACCACCCCAATTACCGCCCCACGGGCGGTCACTCAGCAGAACTCAAACAAGCTCTCAGCCATGATAACGGGGCCATCCGTACCCGCTTACTGCCCCTTGGGGTTCGGCGGATCTGCTCCGGAACGAGACTTTTTTCCCTCTCCCGTTTGGCTCGCACCGCCCGCCAACTCTCTGCACGTGATACATGGGAAAAAATAATTCCTTCATCGCATTTTGAAATATGAGCTATTATAGCACAATTTTCGGGTTTTGTCAATGCGGATTTTGAAAATTCAAATGCGCATCCGAATAAAAATCTCACATTTTTCGCTCTGATTTTTGGCTTTTCTGCTCAAATCAGGCCTGTGTGCCCAACCGAAGCGCCCGCAGGTTGGCCTCCATCATATCCGCATGCTTGGCGGAAATCACCTTTTTGAGCGCGGCCTCCACATCCCCCTCGTCAAACTGACCGAGAACATGCAGAATCTTACCGACAATGATCATATTGGCCAGTGTAGGAATGCCGTTGTCGCTGGCGAGCTTGGTGGCGGGAATTTCATACACCGTGACGTCGCTGCGTGCGGGCTTGCGGCTGATCAGAGTGGAATCCAAAAAGACGGTGCCGCCCGGAACCACCGCCGGCTCGTATCGGTCGAACGACGGGAGATTCATAGCAACCAGCACGTCCGGACGGGTCACGATCGGAGAACCGACCGGCTCATCACCGACAATCACACTGCAGCTCGCCGTACCTCCGCGCATCTCGGGACCGTAGGAGGGGAGCCAACTGACCTGCTTTCCCTCCAGCATCCCCTTGTATACCATAAATTTACCGGCAAACAGAATGCCCTGTCCGCCAAAGCCGGAAAACAAAAACTGCATGGTACTCATTTGCTCACCTCCGCGCTCCCGGAGCGATCCTTATACACGCCCAGCGGGTAATACGGAATCATCTTCTCGTCAATCCACTGCAGCGCCTTCTGCGGGGTCATGCCCCAGTTGGTCGGGCAGGAGGAAAGCACCTCCACCAGAGAAAAGCCCTTGCCCTCCACCTGATTCTGGAAGGCCTTTTTGATCGCCTTTTTGGCATTTTTCACGTTTTTGACGTTGTTCACGGTCACACGCTCGAGATACTCCGGCCCCTCCAGCTCGGAGAGCATTTCGCATACCTTCACCGGATAGCCGCAGAGCTTGACGTCCCGGCCGTAGGGGGAGGTCTGCGTGACCTGCCCGGGCAGAGAGGTCGGCGCCATCTGCCCGCCGGTCATGCCGTAGATGGCGTTGTTGATGAAAATGACCGTGATGTTCTCGTTGCGCGCAGCGGCGTGTACGGTTTCGGCCATACCGATGGAGGCCAGGTCGCCGTCGCCCTGATAGGTAAACACAATGTGGTTTTCGGGATCGGCGCGCTTGACGCCGGTGGCAACCGCGGGCGCACGGCCGTGCGCGGCCTCGATCATATCGCAGTTGAAGTAATCATAGGCCATCACCGAGCAGCCCACCGGAGCGATGCCGATGGTCCTGCCTTCAATGCCCAGCTCATCGATCACCTCGGCCACCAGACGGTGAATGATACCGTGCGTGCAGCCCGGGCAATAGTGCATCGGCACGTCTGCCAAAGCCTTTGGTTTCTGAAAAACGATCATTGCTTGTTACCTCCTGTCTTGGCGGCCTCGCGAATGGCCGCCAGAATCTGCTCCGGCTCGGGAATCATGCCTCCCACCCGGTTGCACAGGGATACGGGAACCCGGCACTCGGTGGCAAGGCGCACATCCTCAATCATCTGCCCCATCGAAAGCTCGACCGAGATCATCGCCTTGACACGGTCGGCCGCCGCCCGGAAGGGCGCCGACGGGAAGGGCCAGAGCGTTTTGGGACGGATCATCCCCACCCGGATCCCCTCTGCCCGCGCTTCGTTGATGGCGTTTTTGGAAACGCGCGCGGCAATGCCGAAGGCGGCGATACAGATCTCCGCATCCTCCATCCGGTATTCCTCATACATCGCCTCCCGCTCCTCAATGGTACGGTAGCGCTCGTACCGCTCAAAGTTGGAGCGCTCGAGCACCTCGGGCACCAGATACAGAGAGTTGACGATATTGTGCGGCCGCTTCATGCGGGTGCCTGTGGTTGCCCACGGCTTTTCGGGCATCGGAGAGACCGCAAGGTCCAGGCTAACCGGCTCCATCATCTGCCCCATGGTTCCGTCGGCCAGAATCATGGCGGTCATGCGGTACTGGTCGGCCAGCTCAAAGCCCTTGACCGTGAACTCGGCCATCTCCTGTACCGAAGCGGGAGCCAGAACAATCATGTGGAAATCCCCGTGACCGCCCCCGCGGGTGGCCTGAAAATAATCCGATTGGCTGGGCTGAATGCCGCCCAGGCCCGGGCCGCCGCGCTGCACGTTGACCACCAGCGCCGGCAGGTCGGCTCCGGCCAGATAGGAAAGCCCCTCGCTCTTGAGCGCCACTCCGGGGCTGGACGAGGACGTCATCACCCGTTTACCGGCGGCAGAGACGCCGTACACCATATTGATTGCCGCAATCTCACTCTCGGCCTGCAGGAAGGTGCCGCCGATTTTGGGCATCCGCTTGGCCATGTACGCGGCAATTTCAGTCTGGGGGGTGATCGGGTAGCCGAAATAGTGCCGGCACCCCGCAATGATGGCCGCCTCCGCGATGGCCTCATTCCCCTTCATCAAAACCTTTTCAGACATTGTTCTCCTTACCTTTCTACCTGAATGATGCAGTCGGGGCACATGGTGGCGCAGAACGCGCAGCCGATACAGGCGGCCTCGTCCGCTGCCTCCACCGGATGATGTCCCTTTTTATTGATTTTGTCGGTTGCCAGCCGCAGCACCTTTTTGGGGCAGGCATCCACACACAGACCGCAGCCCTTGCACAGGTCGGTCCGGAAACTCAGTTTTGCCATGATTGGTACTCCTTTGTTAAAATAGAGGTGCGCCGGGCACGCCGCCCCGTTCACACAATCTTCGCCTGCAGCGTCAGGGGGAACAGACCCGGCACCTGCCCCTGCAGAGCCTCAAACAGGTTCTTTTTGACGGTGGTCATCACCACCGGCAGCCCTGTCAGGCGGGAAAGCTCCTCCGCATAGGGAACCGAGCCGAGCACCGTGTCCGGCTCGGTTTCCTCACCGAGATTGGAGTTGTTGACCAGACCCGTGAAGCGGATGCCGCCGGCCTGCTCAATCTCCCGCATAACCTCAACGGTGGAAGGGGCGTCCGGCGTGAGCGGGCGGTAGCGGTTGATGACCAGCAGCATCTCATAGGAATCCTCGGCGAGAATGGCGGGGGTGATGCGCCCGAGCACCAGCGCGCCCCGGTCGTCGCCGCCGATATCCAGCACCACGCGGTGGGAGCGGTCATCGGTAATGGCGTACAGCTCGGGGGGGAGCGCCGGAATGTCGAGGTTGGTATTGGCGTAATCCGAGCAGATCAGCCGGATGCCCGCCCGCTCCAGCTCGGCACGGCTGTCCTTTGTGCGGAAATAGGGATTCACAATGTCGAGATCGGCCACCGTTACGGCTTCCCCGCCCTGCCGCAGATGCAGCGCGTAGTTGATGGCAATGTTGGTTTTCCCACTCCCGTAGTGTCCGCAGAACAGCGTGATGCGCTTGGCGGAATTCATGCCTTCACGCTCAGCGGGCGCGTCCAGCCCATGAAGTCCTCTACGCTCCCGTTCTGAATGCCGTAGAGCGTATCATAGAGCTTCTGCGCGATTTTGCCGATCTCACCGTTGTTGATGATGTAGGTCTGTCCCCGGTCATACAGCTCACCGATCGGTGAGATAACCGCAGCGGTACCGGTGCCGAAGGCCTCGTCCAGCCGGCCGGACGCCTGCGCCTCGAGAATTTCATCAATCGAGAGCTTGCGCTCCTCCACCGGCATCCCCCATTTTTTCAGCAGCTCGACGCAGGAGGCGCGGGTGACGCCGGGCAGGATGTTGCCGTCGGTCAGGTCCGGCGTGATGACGGTGCCGTCAATCACAAAGAACACATTCATCGCGCCCACCTCGTCGATATACCTGCGGTGAACGCCGTCCAGCCAGAGCACCTGCGCAAATCCCATATCCTCGGCCTTTTTCTGACCGATGAGCGAGGCCGCATAGTTTCCTCCGGCCTTGGCCAGTCCGGTTCCCCCCTTGACGCAGCGGACATATTCCCGCTCCACCATGATTTTGACCGGATCAAGCCCTGCGGCGTAGTACGAGCCGACCGGCGAGAGAATAACCGCAAAGATGTAGGTGTGCGAAGGATGCACGCCCAGCTGCGGATCGGTGGCGATGATAAACGGGCGGATGTAGAGCGAGGTTCCCTTGGTGTGCGGAACCCAGTCGCTGTCCACGGCCACCACGGTTTCGATGGCCTGGAGCGCATCGGCAGGGTCGATTCTCGGGACGCACAGGCGGTCGCAGGTGTTGTTCATGCGCTCGATGTTCTTGTCGGGGCGGAAGAGCTGAATGCTGCCGTCCGGACGGCGGTAAGCCTTCATCCCCTCAAACAGCTCCTGCGCATAGTGAAATACCATGGCAGAGGGATCCAGCGCAATCGGGCCGTAGGGCACTACGCGGGCGTTGTGCCAGCCCTCCTCGACCGAATAGTTCATCAGGAACATGTGGTCGGTGAAGATCCGACCGAAGCCGAGCTTGCTCTCATCGGCAGGCTTTGCCTTTGGTTGGGTGGTTCTGGTGATGGAAATATTCATGATTCCTTCTCCTTTTTATGAGATACTGCGCGGCCGTGGCCTCACAGCGAAATGACATAGGACAATCAGCGTCAGCAGCACCGTATCGGTTATCCTCTCGTCCTCTGGCGAAGAGGCACGGATATGCGTGCTTACAGCCTGTTCCTCTGAATTTTGCCGCTGGTGGTTTTGGGCAGCTCCTCGCGGAACACCACCACCCGCGGGTATTTATACGGCGCGGTGTGTGCCTTGACGTAGTTCTGAATTTCCTTTTTCAGCTCCTCGCTCGGCTCGGTTCCCTTGGTCAGAACAATGCTGGCCTTGACGATCTGCCCCCGCACCTCATCCGGCACGGCCGACACGCCGCACTCCAGCACATACGGCAGCTCCATGATCACGCTCTCGATCTCGAACGGGCCGATGCGATAGCCGCTCGATTTGATCACGTCGTCCACACGGCCGACGTACCAGTAAAAGCCGTCCTCATCCCGCCACGCCTCGTCGCCGGTGTGATAGTAGCCGTCGTGCCAGACCTCGGCAGTGCGCTCCGGATCCCGGTAATAGCCGGTAAACAGACCGCAGGGAGCGCCGTTTTTGACATTCACGCAGATCTCTCCGGTCTCGCCGTCCGGCACCGGGTTGCCCTCGGCGTCCAGCAGCTCCACATCATAGATCGGCGCCGGACGGCCCATCGAGCCGAGCTTATGGGGCGCGCCCGTGAGGTTGCCGATGATCATTGTGCTCTCGGATTGACCGAAGCCCTCGATGATCTGCAGCCCGGTGGCCTTTTCAAACTGCCGGTAGCCCTCCGGGTTGAGCGCCTCTCCCGCCGTGGTCATATGATGCACCGAGGAAAAATCGTATTTGGAGATATCCTGCTTCACCATCATGCGCAGCATGGTCGGCGGGGCGCAGAAGGTGGTGATGTGGTATTTGGCGAACATGGGCAGGATGTCGGCCGCGTCGAAACGGTCAAAATCATAGACAAACGTGGCGGCCTCACACAGCCACTGGCCGTAAAATTTGCCCCACATGGCCTTGGCCCAGCCGGTATCCGAGATGGTCAGATGCAGGCCGTCCGGCTCCACATTGTGCCAGTATTTGGCGGTGTGAAAGTGCCCGAGCGCGTATTTGTAGTTATGCACCGCAATCTTCGGATACCCGGAGGTACCGGAGGTAAAGAACATGAGCATGGTATCGTCCCCGCCGGGGGCGTCGGCCGGCCGGTCGTAGTGCGTGCTGTAGAGCAGATACTCCTCGTCAAAGCTCCTCCAGCCATCGCGGCGTCCCCCCACCAGCAGCTTGTGCTTCAGCTCCGGACATCCGGCCGCGGCCAGATCGGCCTGGTGCGCAGTGTCGCCGTCCGCCGTACAGAGGATAGCCGAAATGCCCGCAGATGCAAAACGGTATGCGAAATCGTGCTCCTGAAGCTGGTTTGTTGCCGGAATGGCAATGGCCCCCAGCTTGTGCAGCCCCAGCATGGCAAACCAGAACTGATAGTGCCGCTTGAGCACCAGCATCACGCGATCGCCCTTTTTGATTCCGAGCGACTTGAAATAGTTGGCGCAGCGGGACGAGGCCTTTTTCAGATCCCGGAAGGTGAAGCGGCGCTCGGTTTTGTCTTTTGCAACGTGGAGCATGGCCAGCTTATCCGGCTCCCGGTCTGCCAACGCATCCACCAGGTCAAACGCAAAATTGAAATGCTCGGTGTTTTTGAAGGAAATGGAGGTTGGGGTTCCCTGCTCGTTCTCCACCACATCAATGTATTTGCGCCAGATGCGGTCCTGCATGTCGCGGCGTGCGGGCGCGGCCTCCCGGATGAGCTTGGCTGCTGCCAGCTCGGGGATCGGCTCGCCGGCGGCGTTGAGCACAATCGCATAAAACACGCAGTCTCTGCCGTTCACGGCGATCATACCGTGCGGCGTGGAGCTGTCGTAATAAATGGTGTCCCCGGGGCCGAGCACCTCCCGGTGCTCCCCGACCTGCACCATCAGGTTGCCCTCCACCACGATGTCAAGCTCCTGCCCCTTGTGAGTCGTCAGCTCAATGTCCCGCCGCTGTGCGCTCTCGTCATAGCTGCTGCGCACGTAGAGCGGCTCGGCAATGCGGTTCTGAAACGCATAGGCAAGGTTGTAATAGGTCATGCCGTGCGCCCGGCCGATCTCCTGTCCTCCCCCGTTGCGGGTCACCGTGTAGGATTGGAGCTTGGGGCTGTAGCCCTCGATGATGTCGGTGACATTGACATTCAGCGCAATCGCGCAGCGATAGAGAAAGGCGAAGTTGAGGTCGCTCTTTCCGGATTCGCACTGCTCGTACTCGCGGAGCGGCACCTCGACCCTCTGCGCCATCTCCTCGGCGCTCAGCCCCTCCACCTCGCGCAGCTCCCGGATGCGCCCGGCCATCTCCTGAATCTTGAAATTGAGTCCGCTGATCTGTTCCATGCTTTCTTCTCCTCTCTGTGAGGCGAAAAAAACACACTCGCCTCAAAGATAATGACTTTGAGACGAGTGTGAAAAATACACCCGCGGTACCACTCAAATTGCGGCAGAGCCGCCACTCTTGGAATCCAGCAATTCCTATGCCTTGACGCAGCAATCACGGAGAGGGTCTACTCGCGGCGCCTGCCGTTTTCTTCCTCCCGACTCAGGAGCTACAAACACAAAATCCGTCCCAATGGCTCGCACCGTCCGCCATCTCTCTGGAAGTCCGCTGGTTCTGTGCCCTCTCCGTCACCGTCTTTGATTTGGTACCCATTGTATCACATCTTCGGGGATTTGTCAATAGGCTATTTTCATTTATTTTGTGATTTTTTTGTGAATTCCATCACAACAGATTGCGCTGAATCTTGCCGCTGATGGTTTTTGGGAGCTCCTCGCGGAACACCACCACCCGCGGGTATTTATACGGCGCGGTGTGCGCCTTGACGTAATTCTGAATCTCTTTTTTCAGCTCTTCGCTCGGCTCGGTCCCCTTTGTGAGCACGATGCTGGCCTTGACGATCTGCCCCCGCACCTCATCCGGCACGGCCGACACGCCGCACTCCAGCACATACGGCAGCTCCATGATCACGCTCTCGATCTCGAACGGACCGATGCGGTAGCCGCTCGACTTGATCACGTCGTCCACACGGCCAACGAACCAGTAAAAGCCGTCCTCATCCCGCCAGGCGGTGGCGCCGGTATGGTAGTAGCCGTCATGCCAGACCTCCCGGGTTCTCTCCTCGTCGCCATAGTAGCCGAGAAAGAGTCCGCAGGGCACGTGATCGCCGGTGCGGATGACAATTTCTCCGGTCTCGCCGTCCGGCACCGGGTTGCCGTCGGGATCGAGCAGATCCACATCATAGAGCGATACCGGCCGTCCCATCGAACCCAGCTTGTGCATGTCGCCGATCAGATTTGCGATGCTCAGGGTGGTTTCGGTCTGACCGAAGCCCTCCATAATCTGCAGTCCGGTGGCCTTTTCAAACTGCCGGTAGACCTCCGGGTTGAGCGCCTCTCCCGCCGTGGTCATGTGTACAATCGATGAAAGATCGTATTTCGAGATGTCCTGCTTGATCATCATGCGCAGCATGGTCGGCGGCGCGCAGAAGGTGGTGATGTGGTATTTTGCGAACATGGGCAGGATGTCGGCCGCATCGAAGCGGTCAAAGTCGTAGGTGAACACCGCTCCCTCGCACAGCCACTGACCGTAGAGCTTGCCCCAGAGCGCCTTGCCCCAGCCGGTATCCGAGATTGTAAAATGCAATCCCCCTTCGCTCACACCATGCCAGTACTTGGCCGTGATGTAGTGTGCCAGCGGGTACTGATAAGAATGTACGGCGATTTTGGGATAGCCCGTGGTGCCGGAGGTGAAGAACATGAGCATCGGATCCTTCCCGCACGGGGTATCCTCGGTGCGGTAGAAATGCGCACTGTAGAGCGGGAATTCCTCATCAAAATTTCTCCATCCCTCGCGTGCACCGCCCACCAGCAGCTTTTGCTTCAGCTCACAGCCGTCGGCCTCGGCCAGCTCAACCTGATGCGCCACATCCCCGTCCGCCGTACAGACAATGGCGCTGACACCGGCAGCGCGGAAGCGATAGCTGAAATCGTGCTCCTGAAGCTGGTTTGTCGCCGGAATGACGATGGCGCCCAGCTTGTGCAGCCCCAGGATGGCGAACCAGAACTGATAGTGCCGCTTGAGCACCAGCATCACGCGGTCGCCCTTTTTGATTCCGAGCGACTTGAAATAGTTGGCGCACTGCGCCGACGCCCGCTTCATATCGTTGAAGGTAAAGCGACGCTCGGTTTTGTCCCCCGAAACGTGCAGCATGGCCAGCTTATCCGGCTCCCGCTTGGCAATGGCGTCCACCACGTCAAAGGCAAAGTTGAAGCGATCCTCATTGTGGAAGGTGATGGATGTGGGGTAGCCGGTTTCACTTTCGGTCACCGAAATGAAGCGCTCGCTGACAAGCCCCTCCGACTGCGTGCGTGACGGCAGCAGCGTGCTCCGGATCACCGGCTCGGCCTCGTTCTCACCCGAGAGCACAACCGCCACAAACAGGCAGTCGGCCCCCCCCACCGCAATCATACCGTGCGGCGTGGAGCTGTTGTAGTAAATACTGTCCCCCTCCTCGAGGTACTCGATGTGATCGCCGACCTGCACCTTGAGCCTTCCCTGCATGACAAGATCGAACTCCTGCCCCGAATGACGGGTCAGGTGAATCGGCCGTGTCTGCAGCTCCTCACTGTAGGAATAACGCACCCAGTACGGCTCGGCCAGCTTTTTGCGGAAGAGCGGAGCAAGATTCTGAATCTCAATACCGTCCTCCTTGGCAGTCTCCTGTCCCTGCCCCCGACGGGTGACGGTATAGGACGAGAGATGCGCGCTCTGCCCCTCGAGCAGATCGGTGATGCCGATGCCGAAGGCCAGTGCGCACTTATGAATAAAGGTAAAAGGAAAATCCTGTGTGCCGCTCTCATACAGGCAGTACGCCTCGGGACTGACCTCTGTGCGCCTGGCCATCTCCTCCGGCGTCAGTCCGGAAATCTCCCGCATCTCCCGGATGCGCTGCGCGACCTCCGACAGCTTTTCGGTATCAACTGTTGCCATTGTTTTCTCTCCTTTTCTCAGACAAAAATCAGACAAAAAACACCCGTCTCAAAAGAATACTCTTTGAGACGGGTGTATCATACATCCGCGGTACCACTCAAATTGCGGCAAAAAGCCGCCACTCTTGGAATCCAACAATTCCTATGCATTGACGCAGCAATCACGGGAAACGCCTACTTGCCGGCGGCAACCGCCCGCGTTCGGATTTCCGGCTCGGAAGGGATGGGTATGAGAAGGCTCGCCATCGGCTCGCACCAAGCGCCGACTCTCTGGGGACTTGCGTTTCTCTACCGGCTTCGTCACAGCCTTTGATCAATTTTGGGATATTATATCACAACATTTCAGGTTTGTCAATAGCTTTTTGCAAATTTTTTCGGCCGATCTCCCGGATTTTTCGGCTCGCATGCCGCTCAGCCGCCGTGATCCCGGTTTCCTTTGCGGTTCAGCACCACAAACACGGTCTGAAAAATCAGCTTGGTATCGAACCAGACCGACGCGCGTTTGACATACTCGGCATCCATGATCGCTTTGTTCTTATAGTAAACGTCGTCCCTGCCCTTGACCTGCGCATAGCCCGAGATGCCCGGGCGCATGGCAAACACACCCAGCCGCATCCGCATCCGGTTGCACTTCTCCTCGGTAAGCACCAGCGGGCGGGGTCCGATGATCGACATGGTGCCAATGAGGCAGCAGTAAAACTGCGGAATTTCATCCAGACTCAATTTGCGCAGCAGCTTGCCCACGCGGGTGAGATACTGCTCCGGATTCTCCAGCACGGAGGTTGCACAATCGTGCGGCGTTTCGATTTTCATGGATCGGAATTTATAGCAGCGGAAGGGCTTTCCTCCCTTTCCCATTCTCTCCTGCTTAAAAATAACCGGACCCTTGGAGTCCAGCTTGATGGCAATGGCAATGATCAGAACCAAAGGAGAAAGCAGAACCAAGGCAAGCAGGGAGGCGATGATATCAAACGTGCGTTTGACAAATCGGTAGCCATACCGCTTTTTCTGATTGGGAACAAAATTTGCGATGTAAGCCTCATAGTACTCATCCGAGTACTCCACCTGAAAGTCAAAATTTTCATCAAAGGAGGAGAAGCATTCGCTTTCCTCCGAAGGTTTCCCCTTTGTCATCCTACATGATCTCCGCGGGCGCCTTTTGACAGGGCCTCTCATTGTTTTCATTATTCTATCTATATCTATCATCATGATTTCAACAAGGACTTGTCCCTTCATTGGTATGCGGCAAGAGCATTGAAGCACTCCGTGGGAGATAACTCCTCCCTTACACGGATGCCCTACGCAGGGGTGGGAGCGTCTTGCCTCACAATATCCGATGATGCCGCATTTCCGGCAAACGGCGGCTTCTTGGTCGGAAGCCTCGTATATTATACCATACTCCAAAAAAAAATACAAGCCCCTTTTGACATATTTAGTAACATCCTGCCGTTTTCTGTGCGGAATGCCACCGATTGTTTCGGTTTTTTCATCTTGCGTTCAAAATTAACCAAAGTATTGGAAACAAAAAGGACACAGGAAGGAACATGCCGGCAAAAATTCCTCCCCGCGTCCTCGGCGGTGATTCGATTCAAGAAGTCTGTTTTCATACAAACCGTGCGCGGATCGGATTCACCGACCGGCAGGCTCAGCCCGCGTCCTCTGCCGGTTGGATGCGCAGCGCTACCGCGGAGCAGTCGTCATGTTGGGGGGCCTGCGAAGCATGCAGGCAGATTTCGTATACGAGCTCTTCCGGCGTCATCTCCCCGCAGCCGCCGAGCAATCCGGTGAGCCACCTGCAGTCGGGATCGTCCTGCATGATGCCGTCGCTGATCATCACCACTGTGTCCCCGACGCGCAGGTCAAAGCGCGTGGTCTGGGTATCCAGCTTCCGGATAATACCGATCGGAGCGGTTCCGGCCTGCAGACGGTGCACGGTTCCTCCCCGCACCACAAAGCTGGGCGCGGCGCCCCCCTTGATGAAGGAGGCACTCCCGGTAATTAGGTCCAGCTCGATCAGATCAATGGTAGACGAGCACTCCCCGGCGCTGCTCGAGCAGCGGGAGAGAATCATATTGTTGAGCATCCGCAGAGAGGTGTTGGCGCGGTTGCCCGCGCGCAGCATTTTCTCCAGAAAGGTAGAACAGAGATTGGAGGTCAGCGCCGCTTCTCTCCCGGCTCCCATCCCGTCGCTGATCAGCGCGTAAAAATAATCCTTTTTGTTTGAGAACAGATTGATGCTGTCCCCGCTCACACCGCCGTCGGCCGAGAGATTGTTCTGCGCACCGATCACCGAGAGCTTGCGGCGCGCCTGCAGCATCATCGACGTCACGTTGTTCTCGACCTCAAAGGCGGGCATGCTCAGCTCCAGTCCGCACATCTCGCCCAGATCGCTCCGCAGGGTCTCCATGGTAACGGTGGAGCGGTCGATGTTCACGCCCCGCGCGATGAGCTGGCGGCGGCGCATGCCGTAAACCGAAACACTCTGGACGGCAATGCCGGCGTCGGTCAGATAGTCGAACAGCCTTGCCTCCAGCTCCTGGTCGAAGCGGTATTCCCCCGCATCCTCCTCCAGCGCGTCGTTGATGATATTGGCGGCCGCCTCATAGTCCATTGCAAAAATTTCGGTGCGGTTGTTGCGGAGCAGCTCGCCGGTAAAGCGTGCGCACTCGGTGTTGATCTGGGAAAGGATCCGTTCCATTGAGTGGCATCGCTGCAGCAAATGTGCGGGGATCTGCTCCATGGTCACCTTGCCCTTTGTGTGCAGACGGGAGATCAGACCGCTCATCACGCCCAGCGTGTCCGAATACTCCAGTCCCCAGCAAACGGTTTTGTTCGGGCAGTCCGTGCAGAAGGCATCAAACGAGCTGTCGCAGATGCGGCGCAGATCCAAAGCTCCCGGCCGGCGCAGGCGGTCGCTGAGGTTATAGAACATCTCGGAGAGCGCCGAAAATGCCTCGGAAATATCGCGGAAGCGGTCGTTGGAGTCCTCATGCCGGGAGCGCTCGCAGCGCAGCGCGGTTTCGGGATCAGGCGCGGTCTCCTCTCCGCCCTCCCGCTCTGCCTGCTGACCCTGCATCAGGCGAGCCAGCACGGTAAAGGATGTGCCCGCGATGAGATACGCCGGGAGCGCCACCGTAAAGGCGGTTGTCCCCTGTGCATAAAAGGACCAGAGCCATGCCGCAAGACAGGCGAGCGACACCCCGGCGCGGCTCTGCTTTTTCCATTTGATCCCACCGTATACCAATGCGGCGAGCAGAAACGCCGGCGCCTGCATCGGGTCGTACGCCACGCCGCACAGCACACCCGCCGCGCAGCCCCAGCCGAAGCCGTAAAGCTCGGAAGCCAGCAGCGGCAGGAGCAGGGCCAGAATGGCAGAAACCGGAATGGCGGCAATGGCGGCCGAGTTTGCCGACCACACCAGCGCATACATCAAAGCCCCTGCCGAGATTGCGCGGAGGATGTGATTCTCCTGCCTGCCCTCGATCCAGACCGAAAAAACCAGCACGGCTGCCGGCGCCACCAGTACCGAGAAAATCGCGGCAAACAGATCGTAATACCGGAAGCCGCCTTCGATGATGCGGTAGAGCGACACCACCAGCATACTCACCGCAGCCGTTGCCATGCGCAGACAGACGCTCTCGCTGAACAGCCCGCGCAGGTCGGTCCGCAGGCTGCGCAGCGCGCACCCGGCTCCCTGCCAAAAGGCGGATATCCGGGACCGCCCGCCTCCGGCCGGCGCCTCGGCGAGCTCCTCTCCGGAGGGTGTGAGTCTGCGGCGCAGGCGGGACGGCAGCGTGACCCGCGCATTGGGAGAATCGAGCAGCAGATAAGAAACCGCGCGGATCAGGGTTGCCGCCGCGTATGTACAGATCATCAGAACCGGGTTCTGCATGAGCGCCAGCTCGGAAATTACCAGTCCTGCGAGAATGCCGATCAGATGCCCCCGACTGGCACAGATCAGCGCCACCCCAAGCGGCTTGGTATCAAACAACAGGCTGCCCAGCCCCAACAGGTAGGCCACGCCTCCCCAAAGCAGCTCCTTTCCCAGCCACATCAGCCGGCGCCGGCTGACCGACGCATCCTTGGCCTTGAGTCTGGCAGTCAGGCCCTCCCGTTTTTCTTTTGCCTTTTCCTGCATTTTTTCATCCATTTCCTTTCCTGCCGTCCTTCCGTTCACATTCCGTCAAGCAAAATTCAGTCATTTTCCTGCCTATTCGGAATTCCGTCTCTATTTTACTCCTTTTATCATGCAGAATCGGTCGAAGTCTGCTCATCCAAATTTGGAAGTTTTTGACATTTCATTGTGAATACTCGAGCTTTGTGCAGCATCAGAGCGAATGGGAGGCAGAAGAAACCGGGATCGGAACGAGTGGAGGCGATTGCCTGCCGTTTTTGTCGCACGATTTTTTTCGCCGCGCAAATCGTTCCGATTTTGGAATCAATTATGGAATTATTTTTGAAAAAGCACTTCCATTTTCAGTATTTTTGTGCTATAATGGAAAAAGAGCAAAGTTTTTTCATACAGAACGAAAGGAAACGGAGAGCGGTTCCGGTGCGTCGGCAAACGGTGCGATTCATCGGGGACCGACCGGACACTGCAACATGGAACAGATCAGAACGGTGTGCTTTACGGGACACAGGCAGATTCCGCCCGAGGAACGCGAGCGTCTGCATGTGCTCCTGCGTCAGGAGCTGGAGCGTCAGCTTGCCGCAGGCGCGCGCGTGTTCCGGTGCGGCGGTGCGCTCGGGTTTGACACTCTGGCCGCATTGACCTTACTGGAGCTGCGGCAACAGGATTTTCCGGCAGAGCTGGAGCTGGTACTCCCCTGCCCGACACAGGCCGAGAATTGGCAGGAGAGGGACAGAAGGCAGTACGCGGAAATTCTCTCGCAGGCCGACCGCGTCCGCTACAGCGGCAGCAATTACTACAACGGGATTCTGCAGCTCCGCAACCGGCAGCTCGTGGAGGGAGCCGACGTCTGCATCGCCTATCTCAAAGGCTCGCACGGTGGCGGAACCGCATACACCAGCGCGCTGGCACTGCGCGCGGGATTGGAATACATCAATCTGGCCGAGCGACTGTAGGCCGAGGACCGCCGGGAACAGAGCCGCCCCTGCGTGTACCGCTGTGTATCCCTTCGCCGGTCTGCCGCCGTATAAGGGAATTTCGCCGCCTGCGGACGGAAACTTTTGCGGAGCAGAAAATCAAACAACCGCCCGGCGGTTGTTCGGCACCTATGGTGCCTTGCGACACAACGCCCCACGGCGTTGGATCCGTGGGAACTTTTTGCATAGCAAAAATTCGTACAACCGCCATGGCGGTTGTTTGCGGCTATTTGTCGCCTGCCGCCATTTTGAAAAAAGGAAATGCGCTTTGCGCATTGGCGAAAACTTTAGCAAAACTGACGAATGCCCTTGCTTGGGTCTACAGTTTGAAGGCGCAGCCAATGCCGTTCCGGCAAAGGCTGCGCCTCTGTTGCTGTGCCTGCGGGCGGCTATCCCATCCGGAAAGTGAAAATCCGGTAACCGCAGTTGTCCTCCGAGACGGTGCATCCGGCAAAACCGTTCGGTACGGACAGCGTCTGCGCGGCGGTGCGCAGGATGTAATACTCCCCGCTGGCATACAGGGTATCCGGCGTCAGGTGCGCGAAATAATCCTCCAGCGTCAGTCCGCTCTCCATGATGATGCGCGCGTGCGGCTCCCCCACGTAGCGCAGATGCCACGGCTCATAGCTCATGCCGGTCTCCTCCTCCCTGCCGTCCGGATAGCGGATGATAAAGCCGTAATCCCCGCAGCGGTCATTGACCCAACGTCCGGCTTCGGTTTTGAGAAAGGACATTCCGCCGTAGCCCACCACGCAGACATCCAGCGCCATTCCGGTCTGGTGCTCGCTGTACCCCGGCTTGGCCGCGAGCTTCTCCCCGCTCTCCAGCCACTCCTGCTCCTGCTCTGCGGCGCTCCGCCATCCGCTGAGCACATACAGCCGCGTTCCGGTCAGCTCCCGGACAACCTCGTTCATCGTGCGGAAAGCCTCCAGCACCGACGGCAGCATGGGGCAGCCGCCTTCGTCGGTCAGCCCCGGAGAAAACCCGTCCGGTACCGGGTGAGAGCCGTTGATCAGCAGCAGGTCGGCGGTTACGGACACGCGGGGATCGGAAAGGAGCTCCTCCAGCCCGACCTCGGTCAGCCCATCCTGCGGCTGCTGTGCGGTCAGCTCGGGGGCAGGATACCGGCGCAGGCGCAGCCCGATGCGATAGCGCCAGTCCCCGCGCAGAGCAAGCAAGGCTCCCCCGGCAAGCAGCATACAGAGCAGGAGACAGAGCGCGCTGATCAGCCAGAACCGGCGGCTCCTCCGGCAGCGCCTCCACCTGTTTTTCATATGGCAAAGCCTCCGTCCACCCCGAGCATCTGGCCGGTGATAAAGCCCGCCGCATCCGAGGCAAAAAACAGCACCGCCGCCGCCACCTCCTCCGGTTTTCCGATGCGGCAGAGGGGCGTCTGCCCGCACAGCTCGCGCAGCGTCTCCTCTCCAAGCTCCGCGTTCATGCCGGTGGCAATCACGCCCGGCTCCACACAGTTGACCGTGATGCCGGACGGCCCCAGCTCCTTTGCCAGCGCCATGGTAAAGCCACGCAGCCCCGCCTTTGCCGTGGAGTAGTGCACCTCGCAGGAGGCTCCGCATTTGCCCCACATGGAGCCGATGTTGACGATGCGCCCGCTCTGCCGCCGGATCATCGCCTTTGCCACCGTGCGGGTCACGTAAAAGGCACTGTCAAGGTTGACGGCCATCATGCGCCGCCAATCCGCATCGGTCAGCTCGTCAAACAGTCTGATCTGCGAAATGCCGGCATTGTTGACCAGCACGTCGGTTCTGCCGTCCAGCATCCGCACCGCCTCCTCGGCGCCGGCCACTGCTTCGGCTGGCTCCGAGAGGTCAACCCGCAGCCCGAGCGCTCCGGTCTCGCTCTCCAGCCTCCGTACTTCCTGCTCCGGGCAGCTCCGGTACAGAAACACCACCCGGTCTCCCATCTCACAAAATGCGCGCACACAGGCCGCGCCGATGCCTCTGGAGCCGCCGGTGATCAGAACATTTCTCATACGCTCATCCTTTCCTCATTCTTTCGCAAACGCATAGCCTTCCCCATCGGCCGAGATGCGGATTTCTCCCTCCAGGTCGGTTCTCCGGACTGTGATTCCCTCGGCCTCCAGCCGGGCAAGCGTCCGGCCGTCCGGATGCCCGTAGGAATTGGCCGCCCCACAGCTGATGACGGCGCATTCCGGCGCCACCGCCCGGAGAAAATCCGCACCGCTTGAACCGTTTGACCCATGGTGCCCGACATGCAAAAGGCTTGCCCGGAGTTGAACCGGATCATAATGCTCCAGCAGCCACTCCTCGGTTTCTCCGCCCGCATCCCCCATCACCAGCATCGAGAACGCGCCGCAATGCAGCTTCAGCACGAGGCTCCCCTCGTTTCCGGCCTCCGCCTGACCGCGCAGGGGGAACAGCACGGTGAGCACGGCCTCCCCCAACCGGACGGCATCTCCGGCGCCCACGGCTTCGGGGGCAGCCCCTGCCCGCAGCAGGGCGTCGTCCAACCGGAGGCTGCTCTCGTTTTGCTCTGCGGCGCCGTTCACCCACACCCGCTCGGCCGGGAATTCCCGCAGCACACCGTCCGCTCCGCCGATGTGGTCCTCATCCGGGTGCGTGAGGATCACCAACGCAAAGCGCTCCACTCCAAGGGCGTGCAGGCGGCGGACCAGCGCGTCCTGCGCCGCCTCCGGCCCCGCATCGATGAGCACATCTCCCTCCCCGGTGCGCAGCAGCGTACTGTTTCCCTGCCCCACATCCAGACAGATCACCTCAAGCAGGGGAGCAGGCTCTGTTTTTTTCCCGCATGCGCCGAACAACAGCACAATCACCAAAATACAGACCGCAAGCCGTAGCCTTTTCATCCACCCGCCCCCTTTTCTCCGCTGTTTTTCCTATATTATAGCAAACAGACTGCACTTTTGCAAGGTTTTTCAGTGGAAAAATGCCGTTCGACCCGAAAAAATGAAAAAATCCCTTGACAGAGCAAACAGAATATGGTATAATTTTTGATTGATACGGGCAAATTCTGCCTGTCTCTCTACTGCGCAAATCTTTCACGCGCAGTCGAATCAGTCCATAGGGAGGGATAACACATGGAGAACAAACTCAATTCCTACGAAACCATGTTCATCGTGAGTCTCGCAAACGGCGAGGAGGCCGCAAAGACCACGGTGAGCAAGTTTACGAATCTGATCTCTGCCAATGCAGAGGTGATCCGGTTCGACGACTGGGGCACAAGACGGCTGGCCTATCCGATTCAGGATCTGAACGAGGGCTATTACACGGTTGCCACCTTCAAGTGCGCCGGCGAATTCCCCACCGAGCTGGAGCGTCTGATGAACATCGACGAAACCGTGCTCCGCTCGATGACCATTCGGCTGGAGTATGACGCCGCCGAGAGAGCCGCCGCCACTCCGGCGCCGGAGGAAGCTGCACAGGAGGCTGCCCCCGAGGAAGCCCCCGCTGCGACAGAACAAGCACCGGCTGCCGAAGCCCCTGCCGCACAGGCTCCCGCCGCAGATGCGGAATGATGCGGCAATCGCTTGAACAAGGAGGCACACACGGATGTCCAGTCTGAACCTCAACAAGGTGGTGCTTTGCGGCCGACTGACGGCCGACCCCGAGCTGAAGCAAACCGGAAGCGGCATCGCCGTGGTTACCTTCACGCTGGCGGTCAACCGGCGCTATCAGGCCAAGAGCGCCGACGGAAGCGCCCCGCAGCAGCAGCAAGCGGACTTTATTTCGGTGGTGGCTTGGAGAAGCACCGCGGAATTCATCTCACGGTATTTCCGAAAAGGCTCGGCGCTCTGCGTCACCGGCTCGATTCAGACCAGAACCTGGCAGGATCAGCAGGGTCAAAAGCGCTATGCCACCGAGGTGGTTGCCGACGACGCAATGTTTGTTGACAGCAAAAACGAAAGCGGCGGGCAGTATACCCCCGACGCTTACGCCACCCCGTCCTATTCCTCAACTCCTGCGGCAGCGCCCAAGTTTGAGGAACTGAAAACAGATGAAGACCTGCCCTTCTGAACGAAGCGGCAGCGGATACGAATCAGGAGGATTTTGATATTATGGAAAACGAAGCACCCGCAATCGTCCGTCCGGCCCGCCCGGTGAACCGCAGAAGAAGAAAAATCTGCATTTTCTGCGCGGACAAGGTTGATTTTATTGATTACAAGGACAGCAACAAGCTCAAAAAGTTTATCAGCGAGCGCGGAAAAATTCTGCCCCGCCGCGTTTCCGGCACCTGCGCCAAGCATCAGCGTGAGCTGACTACCGCCATCAAACGCGCCCGCAACATGGCTCTGCTGCCGTTTGTGACCGACTGATTGCAGCCGGCCCCCGCCCGTCTCCCGGCATTCTGCCGAAGCATCGGGCGCACGACATGAAAACAGACCGACCTGCCGCATCCACGCGGAGGTCGGTCTGTTTGTTTATAAAAATATGGGAGATGGAAGCATATCGATTTATCGGTCAACCGCCGCTGCGATGATCCCGGCATCCGTAACTGCCGGCCCGACGTTACGGCAGGCAGTGCGCGTGGCCGGTTCAGTCCACGGCATCCAGCCGCCTGAGGTATTCGATGCAGCGCCGCACCTCGTCGGGACCGGTCGGCTCCAGGCCCTCGCTCTCCACCACCATGCCGAGCCCCAGCTCAATGGCCTTTTTGCGGATCTGCGCCACAGGCGCTTCCCCGTCTCCGAGCGACTTGCCCTGTGCCCTGCTCTGCGGATCCGAAAAATTCTGGCGCAGGCCGTCCTTGAGATGAATGAACCGCATCCGATCCCGGTACTTTTCCATCAGATCGATCGGAGAGAGACCGGCATTGAAGGCCCAGAAGGTATCCAGCTCAAAGAGCACACGGGTGCGGGCGGCCAGCTCGTCATGCACGATCTGCCCGTCCTTGTTCGGCAAAAATTCGGAGGAATGGTTGTGATAGTGCAGGCGGATCCCCTCTGCCTCCAGCATGGGCTGAAAATGATTGATCTGATCCACCAAAACCGACACCTCCTCCGCCGTGGACTGGCGCGCGCCGGGGATAATCAGGTCGTCACAGCCGATGATATGGTGATAGGCCACCGTTCCGGCAAAGTCGTCGGTCAGGGCCTTGATCCCGGTATGCGTGCCGCTCGCCGTCAGGCCGTATTCCTTGAGCATCGCCGCCACATCCTCGGCCTTCACACCGAAAAATCCGGCCGGCTCCACCATGCGGTATCCCATTGCGGCTACCTGACGCAGCATGGCTGCAAAATCCTTCTCGGCGGCGTCCCGCACACTGTAAAGCTGCAATCCGTAATTCATAGTCTGCTCCTTTCCATTCTGCGGGCAGCCGGCCCGCAACGGTGAATTGATTATACCACAGTCCAGGCGGAAATGCAAGCGAAACAGAAAATTTTTTCCTTTCAGATTTCCGGCAACGGCCGGGAAAATTCTGCCGGATGGTTGACAAATCCGACTTTGCCCCTTATAATATAGGCAAGACCAATTTGCGGAGGCTTTATGGAATTTCTGAAATGGTTGGCCGAGCTGCGCACACCGCTCGGCGATTGGCTGATGAGCGCCGTCACACGATTGGGGGAGGAAGCCCTGTTTATTGTGCTGGCGCTGACCATCTTCTGGTGTGTGGACAAGAAGCGGGGGTATTTTCTGCTGTTTACCGGCTTTGTCGGAATGGTGTGCAACCAGTTGCTGAAGATGATCTTCCGCATCCCCCGCCCGTGGGTGCTGGATCCCGATTTCACAATTGTGGAGAGTGCCCGGGAGCAGGCAACCGGCTACTCCTTTCCCAGCGGGCACACGCAAATCGCCACCACGCTCTACGGAGGAATCGCACGGACGGCCGGATCGCGCGCAGTGCGGATCGCCGGGGTGCTGATCTGCCTGCTGGTCGCCTTTTCCCGGATGTATCTCGGCGTACACACCCCCGCCGACGTGCTGGTGTCGCTCGCGATCGGCGCGGTGCTGGTGCTGGGGCTGTGGCCGGTTTTTGACCGCCTGTACCGCTCCTCGTTCGGAATGCTCTGTCTCATTCTGGTCGTCCTGCTGCTGGCGGTCTGCAATCTGGCATTTGTGCAGTTGTATCCCTTCCCTGCCGATGTGGACGCTGCGAATCTCGCCGATGCGCGAAGCGTGGCGTGGAAGATGCTGGGAATGATCCTTGCCATGTGCATTCTCTATCCCGTGGACCGCATGTGGCTCCGGTTTGAAACCTCGGCCGTTTTGTGGGCGCAGATCCTCAAGGTGGCGCTGGGCTTCGGCATCGTGATGGCGCTGCGCCTGGGGTTGAAAACGCCGCTGAACCAATGGCTGGGGGAGAACCTCGGCGGAGCCGTGCGCTATTTCCTCATGGTGATCGCGGCCGGAATCGTGATTCCGTTCTTCTTCCGGTTTCTTCCGAAAGGAACGATGCCGGCGCGCGATGAGCCTTCCTCTTGAAAAAGAAGCGTCCTCATTCCCAAAAACCTCCTCCATAAGCGGGAAAGCAGCGGAACAGCACCGAAACGGGGGTTCGGGTCATACGCGAGCCTTTGGGCTGATGCGAAAGTCCCCGGTGCAGCTGTTGGGGAGACATCGGCAGCCTTTTCGGGAATAATAAACTGACAAAGGATAAAAAGGAGACGGATATTTTGGAATACAGGAGATTTGAAAACACGATTGTCGCCCGCATCGACAAGGGCGAGGAAATTACCGAACAGCTCCGCATCATTGCCATGCGCGAGCAGATCCGGCTGGCCAGCGTACAGGCGCTCGGAGCGGTGGGCCGCTTTACGGTTGGCGTTTACAGACCCGCGGAAAAGCAATATCTTGCCAACGAATTCTGCGGAGACTATGAGATCGTTTCCCTGACCGGCACCGTGAACACGATGAACGGGGAATTTTACAGCCATCTGCACATGAGCGCCGGAAACGAGCGGGGCGAGGTGTTCGGCGGTCATCTCAACCGCGCGGAGGTCAGCGCGACCTGTGAGATGGTCATTCAGATCATTCAGGGGCAGGTGGACCGGTATTTTGACGAATCGATCGGCCTGAACCTGTTCCGCTTCTGAAGCGGATGGGGATAGGGCCAGAAACGAAAGCAACACACAGGATGCGATGCCCCAATGAACCACAGTCCGATGGGCCGGCGGATCACCGTTATGATAACTGCGGCGATAACAAACCTTGAGCCAAACAAGGGTCGTCCGGTAAGAGCTCCGCAATTGCCCGTGCGCAGCCCGCTTCCGCAGGTTTGCATCGCGGCCGGAAATGAACCGTTCGCCTTGGCGGGCTGGCGCCTCGAAGGGCGAACCGACACACAATTCTCCAAGAAGGAGGCTGCATCATGCCGCAGCACATTGTTGTAACCGAATACAACCCCGCATGGCCCGGGGATTTTGCCCGCGAGGCCGCTGCCATCCGCGAGCTGCTCGGGGAAAACTGCGTTGCCGTTCACCACATCGGCAGCACCGCGGTGGAGGGACTTGCCGCCAAACCCATCATCGATATTATGCCGGTGGTGCGCAGGCTCTCTGCCGTCGACAGTGCCGCCCCGGCGCTGGAACGCCTCGGCTATGAATGCCTCGGCGAATTCGGCATTCCCGGCCGGCGGTATCTGCGCAAAGGCGGGGATGAGCGCACGCATCAGGTGCATATTTTTGCATGGGATGACGCGGAAAACATCAACCGCCATCTTGCCGTGCGGGACTATCTGCGCACGCACCCCGCCGAGCGGGACGCCTATGCCGCGCTCAAGCGCCGGCTGGCGGCGCAATACCCCTATGACATTAACGGCTACTGCAACGGGAAGCAGGCCTTTGTGCAGGAGCTGGAGGCGCGGGCACTGGCCGCCTATCTTCCCAACCCCGATACGGTCTTTCCCAATGCCTACAAAACCTCCTGCTTTCTCAAAAACGTCATCACCGCCCCCAATATCACAGTGGGGGACTACACCTATTACGACGACCCGGTCGACCCGACCGCCTTTGAGCGCCGCAATGTGCTGTTCAACTGGCCGGAGTTCGGCGACCGGCTGATCATCGGCAGATTCTGCGCGATTGCCAGCGGGGTACAGTTTGTGATGGGCAGCGCAAACCACCGCCTGTGCAGCGTGACAACCTACCCGTTTCATGTGTTTGGCGGCGCGTGGGAGGCCAATACCCCTGCGCACCTCTCCCAGCTCCCCTTCAAGGGAGACACGGTTGTGGGAAATGATGTGTGGATCGGCCGGGAAAGCGTGATTCTGCCGGGAGTGAAGATCGGGGACGGAGCCATTGTTGCGGCTTACTCGGTGGTGACGCGGGACGTGGAGCCATACGCGGTGGTGGGGGGTAATCCGGCACGTCCGATCAAAAATCGCTTCGACGATGAGCTGATTTCCCTGCTGCTGCGCCTGCGCTGGTGGGACATGGAGCCGGCGGAGCTGGCCGGATTTCTGCCGACGCTCTGCAGCCCGCATCTGGACGCCGTGCGCGAAACCATTCGCGCAAAGCTACGGGAGGCAGAAGCATGAATACCCCCGCACTTGAAACCGAACGCCTGATTTTGCGGCGGTTTACCCCGGATGATCTGCCGGCCATTTATGGGAACCTCTAAAAATTAGTTCCCAGTATTAAATTTTGCGATTCAACAGCGAAAAAATGAAATCAGGGCGGCGAACCGCATTCCTGCCTCAAAATTCATGTATATGTTGGGGTTGGAACCCCCGAAATTGCGGGCGTTTCCCGCAAAAGGGTACAGTTATCCCGTGACAGCCTCCTTTCGGATCAAAAAGGAGTAGCGACAAA
>CALXUY010000073.1 GCA_944391805.1 uncultured Clostridia bacterium | reverse complement strand
TTCGCAAAAAGAAAGTGGAGTGATATCCATCCCTCCCTCTTCTTTGCATTTTTCTCATTTTTTTCTCGCTTATATTCCAAAACGCCCGTTTCGGCTCTCGCTTGATGGGCGTTTTTCGACAGACTGGCCTGCCGCAAATGAAACCATTTGCGGCAGGTGGTTTTTACTTCCCGTCAGGCTCCGGACTGAATGCCCAATTTTTTAAATCATAGGATGTAAACTGCAATATCACATATTGGTTTTGACATGCTCGGTATTTTCTGGCCTTCAATATATATGTTCCATCTGCATAAGAGCAATGGATTACTTCACCCCCGCAATCCATACAAATCGTACAATTTTCATGACTGGTTGACTGATAAATTTCTGGCAGGAGCACTTCTTCATACGTTTTCCATCCATCTCTTGTAATAAAAACAGGCGCGGAATCTCCGAAAGACGATAGGGAAAACATTCCAATATCTTCTGTAAACATACAGAAAAAAACCGGGTGCGGCATATGCGCAGTACCTCACTGCCGGCAAGACCTACTATATCCGGGTCCGGGCTTATGGGAATGGGACCGGCCTTTTACCCTGTTTGTCTTTTTTAATGAGATGGTTATGCTATAATAAAGCCATAATCATCTCACGGAAATCAAATCCATAGGAGGTATCAAATGAAAAGACGTGCTATAACATTGCTATTATCCACAGCATTGCTATCTAACATGAGTGCCTGTACGATTGTTCCAAATTATACAGATGGCGATAGTGTTTCAGAAAAAACTCATACATCGGAAATTCAAAAGGAAATAATAGCCGAAGTTCAAACAGAAGTATCGAAAACCGAGGAGGGGGAGTTTTCATCACACAGGTTCTTTCAGCAAAACATAATAGAACCTTCCGTGTAGACCGCTTCCACAAAGGCAGATCCGAAATTGTTTCGTCTACATTTGAGGCTTCCCTTGCGGGTGACTACTATGATATGTATTACTATCCCGTGAACGACCAAACAGGGTATCTTGCCATTTGTGGAGTCATGCTTGACGATCTTCCAAACGGTACTGTCGCGTATCTTGATCAATCAAAAAAGCAGTATAACCATGATCCGTTATGTTTTCTATGGTGACATATTCGTTCCATGTTTCCATATAAAGAACAACCCGATCTTGATCATAGTCATGCGCATACATCACACCGGTGTCAAAATCGTTATTGGGAAGGTCAAATTTATAAAATTCAAGCACAGGGTTTTCTGGAGTAGTCCAAATGATCCTATTCGTGAATTTATGCCGGGTTTTGAGCTATTTGTTTATATATTTATGATGATTTCTGCTTTAGCGATAGAACTCTCTTGTATCAGGCCAATCCTCCAGACGACGGTATTAGTGCCTATATGGAAGGTTTAGCGCTGATTGTTTATATATTTATTATGGTTTCTGTTTTGGCGATAGAGCTTTCTTGTATCAGAAGTGTTTATAAAATTCTAAGGCATGAGCCAAAGGGAATTGTCAAAATATGTTACTGGATTTCTGCAATTTTATCGTTTTCCGCATTTGTTTTTCTATGTCTGTGCTTTGTTGGAGTGATTGGCAACGAAAATGAGGCAGACATGCTTTTGATTATCCAACCGCCGGTTATCATCATCTCTTTTGTGTTAAGCAGCATACCCATCAAACATAAGACCTGAGTATACCAAAGTCCCCTTGATGTGGTAGAATCAATATACCATATCAAGGGGGTGATTTGTAGATCGGCTACTATACCCTGATCGGCTTTTTTGATGAAATGGTTTACTTTTACATTTTTTTATGATATAATGATCATACCATAAAATGGAATCTGACAATCACAATGTAGGAGACCATTATGAACAATAAAAAGGCACGGTTGTTTTTACGGATAGGTCTGGTTATTTTTGCGCTTTCCGTAATTGGATTATTAATATGTATCATACGATCATATTATCTGACTAAAGCTGATTTTCCAGATGATCCTGATAGGGTACGTAATGAATTTCTTTTTTCGCTGGGTATGGGAATGTTCGTTATATATCCTATTTTAGCGCTGGAACTTTCTTGTATTAGAAGTGTTTATAAGATTCTAAAGCATAAACCAAAGAGAATTGCCAAAATATGTTACTGGATTTCAGCAGTTCTATCGGTTTCCACTTTGGTTTTTCAGTGTCTAATTTTAGTTATAGTGAATATATCTCCGGGTACGAGTTTAGATAATTATGCGGTAGATATATTTTTGCTAACGGGATGGCCGGTTTTCATCTTATCTTTTGTGTTAGGCAGCATACCAATCAAGCATCAGACCTGATCAGACCAAAGCCCCCTTGATGTGGTAGATAAAATACCATATCAAGGGGGTGATTTGTAGCTGTATGATCTGTTTCAAAACAGATTGTCTGTTTTTGATTCAATATTTAAGGCAACACCGCACAATTCTGACTGCTCAAATCTGCCGTCAGATTTTTCGTCAAACAAACCGATTCTGAAAGAATTTTTTGACAGCAGGCAATAGTGGATCTATTGACAAGGAGATTTGTGCAGTTTGGCAAAAAAGATGCAAAAAGTTGTGCAGTCAAGGTGCGAACCGTGAATTGCGCGGTGTTGCCTTAATGGTTTTCAAGCTCAAAACAGATGGTACAGCTCGCCTACAACAGAGTTCCACAGATTCCAAGAAAAGAAAAAAAGTATCAAGCCAATGAGAGTTTCCGCAATGACTGCTATCCTTATCTTACATTCAGTATTTAAATTCATCAAATAACTCATATTAGCAATTACCATCACGATGAGAACGATGGCCGAAAAAACGGAAGTGATACAGAGAAAAACAAGAAAAGACATCTTTTCTAACTCCGCAAACGGAGACATTACCATCGAAGAAATCCCCACAACGCACTCGACAAATAATCCGCCAAATAAACCAAATACGAATGGAGAAATAAAAGGAATCATTTTTTTTACAACACTTTTCAAATCTTTATCACCTTCCCCTTTGAATTTGTTGTAATCTTATCTTTTATTGTATAGGCTCCATCTGATATTTATCTTTCCACGCAAACGCATCCCATCCTTTGGTGTCCGGATCATAATAAATTGTGGGGATACCGAAATAATCGTTCTCATTTATAATTTCGGGGCAATTGCCTAAAAATGTGATTTTGATATGGATAGGCAACGATGAATCAACGATAAACGGCATAGGAGAAAATTGTTTGACGCTTTTCGGAACAATGATTTCCAAGTCAGAATCAATCCCGAAAAAAGCATATCCATCAATTGCTTCGCGTCCTTCTTCAAATACGATCTGTTTCAATGAGAAATTATGATAAAATCTGGCGCTATCAAATGCAGTCAGATCCAATTGAGGAGGAATTACAACACGTTTTAAGGAAGTGCACTCCCCAAATGCTTCACTCTCAATTTCCGAAAGATTGATTGGAAGATGTACTTCCAACAAGGATGTGCATTGATAAAATGCCTTCTCACCGATTTTTAAGAGTGTATCCGGAAATTTGACCTCCTTGAGGCTTGTGCATCCCGAGAATGCACCGCTATCAATCTGCTTGAGCTTGGTGGTGGAAAGATCTATGCTTTCAAGTGAAGTACAGTTTTCAAACCCACCGGAAATGTGCTCCAACCCGAAATTTGGACCGAAGAGGACCTGAGTCAAATCCGAGCAGTCCTGAAAGGCAGAATGAAAAATAACCCGCACAGAATCCGGTAGGCACACCGATCTGATATGGGAATTTTCAAACGCCCCCACAATTTTTTGTGTTTCTGAATCCGTGCTGTACTGAATCGTAAGAACCGGGAGATTGTTGATTTGCGCAGGAATGACAACGTGTTCAGAATCACCAACATACTTTGTTATAAAAATTCCGGTATTGCTATCATTTACAATATATTCAAAATCCGACACGGGATTGGCTTCTATCGTTTCCGACTCACCCTGCTGTGATGTACCGGTGGGTGTTTCTGTTGGATTATCCACTGGCTCCTGTTTGCAGGAAACAAATGAACATAGCAATGATCCACATATACATATCATTGCAATCGTTTTTTTCATGTCTGCATCACCTTCCCTTTTGCATTTGTTGTAATCCTATTATAACATGGATTGTTAAAATATGCAACGATAAAATGACAAAATTCTTCGGAATATCTGCTCCAACACGCACATATAACACAAAAAGGGCTGCGCCAAACAATTCCTGAAACCGTGTTTGACACAGCCCTCTCGAACAAAGGCTATTTGAAAAATGATTGTGATTGCTTTGATTGCAGGCTGCGGATCTACCCTCGATTTTTACCGGCTGCGGATGATCTGATCGGATCAGCGATGTGCCTCATCAAAAGAAGCAGGCCACAGAAGATGATGCTCAAAGCGTAACCGTAATATTTTCGCCCTGTGCAATCAGAAACTCCCGCCGCTTCTCCTCCATTTCCTGTTTCATCACCTTGGTAGCAGGAAAAGTCCACATGCGGTTGGATGGCTCCCAATCCTTCAGACGCAGCGGCCAGAACAGCGTTTGAGGGTCTACGTCCGCATAGAACAACAGCGCCTCGGTATCCCATGCATGATGCGCGATCTGATAATATTCACTGCGCAGATATTCGCCGTACATATCGTGCAGCAGGCGGCATTCGGATTCCCCCGAAATATCCGCCGGGAAGAAGAGCCTCTTTCCGTTGAGAAACACGCGCGTGACCAGCGAGGTGTCATTGACAATCAGTTCACCCGGATAAACCTCCTCCTGTGTGAGCAGCACCTCGACCTCGGCCGGCCCCACCGCAAAGCGCTGGCCGGTGTGCGCCTTCCATACCGCCGCATCCGGGAAAGCGCGGCGGATTCCTGGCAGCCAGCACGCATAGCAATCCGCCACCTCCCGCCACAGCCGAATCGGGAAGCTGCGCGGATCGGCCATGTTCATGATCAGGTTGCGCACCTGTACCTCTTCGGCGTAACGCAGCGCAAATTTGTGCACACCGGCGATATGGTCATAGTGCGGGTGCGTGAGAATCCACGCGTCAATCACCGGCTTCTGTCCGTCCGGGGTATCCCGAAGCAGCACCTGCCAGAGCTTTTCCTCATCCTGTCCGGCACTGCCCAGTCCGTCGTAAAGCAGGAAATGCCCTTCCCCGAGCGACAGTACATAGCACATTCCAAAATTCTGCGCCGCGGCATCCGGGCTGAGCTGCGTCACCCGCCGCTCACCCGCATATGCCGGCCGATCCCCGAGCTGCTCGGGGATCGGCTTCCCTTCAGCCGCATACAGCAGGCGCAGCTCCCGCCGGCAGGGGATGCAGATGACATACAGGTAGCCGCTCTCCCGCTCCGCGCACAGGAACCGGTTGCCGCGGATCTCCCATTCCCGAACAGCCGCTCCCGGGAACCGGGCACGGATTGCTTCCGCGGCCTCCATGTAATCCGCCGGGTCCGAATCCGGAAAGATGCGCAGATAGGTACTGTCTCCGCAGTCAAACAGGTGTGGCTCCCGTTCCTGCCGGCGGCGTGTGACGTCGCGCTCCACAGCGTCGATTTCATTCATCCATTGTTTCATTTTAAAATCTCATTCATCAGTAAAATTTGCTGTAGGGGTCGTTTTCCTGCTCTCCCCCTCCCTCAAGCTCACCAAAATCCGGGATTGTGGCATAGGAGACGGTTTGCGTGCCCTCATAGGCGAAAAACACCCGCTCGCAGGTTTCCAAAATATATTTGTTCTGTTCAATCGCCGCGTAGGATTCACAGAGCCCCTGCTCTGCCGGCCAGAAGGCGACCTTGGGCGAACAGAGCCGATAGAGGTCAAGCGAGCCGCCGTTGACGCCGTGATGCGCAACCTGCATCACATCGCATTTGAGATCCTCATAATACATCGATTTGATGCGCATTGCCGCCTCGCGCTCAACGTCTCCGAACCAGATGTAGCGTTCCCCGTTGGTAACCGCGTCAAACACCATACTCAGGCTGTTGAATTTTTCAAACGGATCGGAGGTGCTGGTGTCCTCCTGTGTGTAAAGGATGCTGAAGGTCACACCCGGCAGCGCAAAGCTCTGCCCGGTATGCGCCTTGACATACGAACAGCCGCCAAACTTCCCGTTTACGCTGCCGAAGGAAAAGGAGCGCTTCGGCTGATCGCTCATAGAATACAGGAAGTCGGAGGGATCGTTGCCAATCAGATACGAAACAGTCACCTGCTCCGAATAGGAGCTGATGAAATCCCGCAGGGTTCCGTAGTGATCGTTGTGCCCATGCGTGAGGAACCATGCGCGGATCACAAGCTCCTCCACACTGGCAGGCTTCAGCGCGTTCAGCGTATCCCACAGGATCTGCGTGTCGCTCCCGCCGTAGCCCCCGTCGATCACGGCAAAGCTACCGTCCTCCAGCAGAATGACGTAGCCCATACCGCCAACGCTCCCGGAAACGGTGTAATCCAGCCCGAGCTGTGTCACGCTGACGTCACAGATCTTTTCATATGACTCCGGAAAAACCGGAAACACCGCATTTTGCTGTGTGCTGACCCGGAACTCCGAGAGATTTTTGAGGTAGTAGATGTGCACCTGCGTGTTCTCCAGCCGGTAGGTGGCGGAGAGCACCGAGCTGCCGGCATTTTGCTGCCACACGGTGTAGCCCATGGCCTCCAGCTCCTGTCCGTATGCCTCGAAAATGCCCTCGTCCGCGTTCTGCCACCAGAGTTGCATCGCGCCGTCCGAGCAGTTGAACACCCCGTCGTAATAATCGCCGCCGGCGCTGGCCGGTACGTCCATATAGTACCCTGCATTGTTGCTTTCCACCAGATTTTCGCGTGGGTAGCAGAGACTGACCTCCCCCTGCGCATCGGTATGGGAGGCATATTTGAGATTATCCAGAAACCGCTCGGTTGCCAACAGCAGATCCTCATCGGTCCAGCCGAACAGAATGATTTTATTGCCCACGTAATACACACCGTAGGCATCGGGCGGGCAGGATTCCTTGAGCTGGTTGAACTCCTCGTAGTTGGTGTGCCCGACCAGAATTTCGGAGGCGTTGGGGTCGTTCCCGGCGCTGTCGGTTTTCACGGTTACAGGCTCGCTGCCCGATTGCTCGATCTGATCGGCAATCTGGTACATGCAGTCCATCGCCGTGTCGGTGGCATACTGCGCCCGCACCAGCGTGTACTGCGGCACGCCGGCACTGACCAGCGTGACGCTGTCGGCCTGCCCCCGGTAAAACAGGTCGCCCGGAATGCTGCCGTCCGCACCCTCGCCAAGATAGGCCGAGAGAAAATATTCCACTGCCATGGGGGTAAAGCTCTCGGTATACCCGACCAGCACCAGCTTGTTCCCCACCACCGCCGCGGCATATTCGCCGGGCTGCAGCTCGCCGAGCACCTGCGCGGTCTCGGAACGGTTGGTGTGCCCCACCAGAATCTCCTTGGTCGAAGCATCCGGCTGCGCGCCGGCCTCCAGATAGTCGGTGGAAAAATCCGGGTCTCCCCCAACCGCTTCCAGCAAAGCCTCATACAGGTCGGAGGCGCTGGCGGTCACGCTGTCCGAGGTATTCTGCGGGCGGATCAGCCCGTACCCCGAAAGAGAAATCGGTTCGACCGGCCCGGAGGCAGGCGGCTCCTCCGGCTCATTCTTCCGACAGGCGGCAAATATCATGACCGCACAGAGACAGAGCGCCAGTACCGCACGGATTTTCATTGGTTTCATGAAGTTCCTCCTTCCACAGACATCCGCCGCCCGGAACCGACAGGGGCATATGCTCCTGCCGGTCCATCGGCGGCGGGTTTATTCGTTGAACATCCAGTATTCCGGCTCGGAGGCATACGGATCGCCGGAGGTTGTCAGAACATCCTCGGCGGCCGTCCGCATCGGCTCGAACAGGGGAGTTTCATATGCTTTCATGTTGATTTCCTCCTCATTCCGCAAAAATCTGCAGCACCTCACGCTGGGCCGCAGTGTAAGGACTGACCTTGCTGACCTCGCCTGCCACGCCTTCCAGCGTCAGGCCGCTTTCCACAACGTGAACATAGTTCTCGTCGGCACCGGAATACACGCTGCCGTCGGCATGGTAGAGCGTTCCGTCGGCATCGGCATACAGCACGTCGTCAAGGGCAGCCGCGGCCACGTCCTTCACGCACCGCGCCTGCGCGTCGGCCGCATAAACCGTGCGCACCGTCTCACCGCCAACGGTCAGGTCGATATATCCCACGCCCGAGAAGCTGCTGCCGTAGTGCTCCGCCCAGATGTTGACCAGCGAGCCGGCCACGCTGCCCGCTGCTCCGCCGAACCACGCGCCGGTGCTTTCGACCTCCACATAGGCGCGCTGCTCTCCGGTGTAGCCCAGCGTACCGGAGGCATAGGCATCCAGAGCCTCGCGTGTAAAGGTGCCCGCGTTGGTGACATACACGGTGGGAGCGATGAGCACGCCATAGGACACCCCGGTGTAGCGCAGCAAGCGCTCATAATACAGCCCCTCGGTGTTCATCTGTGCGGCAAACCGCAGGCCGGCGGGGGTGTTGAGGCGCACCGAAGCGCCGGGGAGCATTGCGAAATTCAGGTCGTTTTCCGCATCGGTACAAAAGAGCTTGGATACGGTGTAGCCGTCCTCGGTGTTGTCGTTATAGAAGGCGTCCGCGCCGGCTTCTCCGCTCACATTGCCGAGGTTGACCGCGTCCATCATCACCGCGGGGTTTTTCGCCCAGGAGAAGAAGCCCGAGGCATACCGGTCGGACGCAATGTCCCCGAAGTTGGTACATCCATACACCAGTACCTTCGACGTTCCGTTGTTGTTGCCCTGGAAGCCCGCGGCCACCGGAGCATTTCCGCCCGATGTGCGGATGCTGCCGAAGTTGGCGCAATCCACAAACTCGTTGTTTTTGGTGGCGTAGGCCACAAAGCCCGCGGTGCGGACGTCGCTGCCCGCGGTGGTGGAAATGGAAACATCCGCATAGTTGACGCAGCGGTAGAACAGGGTCTGGTCAGCCTCCACGTCGGCCACAAAGCCGCCCACGTTGAGCCAGTTGCTGCCCAGATTGCTGAGATTCCCGCCGATGCTGCCCGCGAAGGAGCTCTCCAGAATGGCACAGCGGCGGGAGGTGCCCAGAAAGCCCCCGATGTTCGCCTTGCCCCCGGTGTGCGTGACCTCCGCCCAGATCTGCACATTGTCGATCAGTGTGCTGTAGGTGGAATTGTTATGGCAGTAACCCGCCAGCACACCGATGTTCTTTGCAGTGCTCCCCGTGGCCGCGGTGGTCAGCGTGACCGGGGCGTTGCTTTTGCCCAGCGACAGGTTGGTGATGAGCGTATCCTTATCCTTGGACAGAAAATTGAAGAAGCCCGCATCGCTGGACGAGCCGCCGTTGATGGTGAAATTGTAAACGGCATAGCCGTTGCCGTCGAACACACCGCGGAAGCCGTCGGCACCCGAGAAGACAAAGTTTTCAAAGCTCTGCCCCTGCAGGTCGAGGTCGTTTGTCAGCCGCCAGACCCCACCCGCGGCGGTCATGCCCTGCAGATCCTCCAGTGTGGAAACCTCGGTCACCTCGGTGTCATCCTCCCCGCAGCCGACAATGTACAGATAGCGGTCGCCGGCTTTCTCCGTTCCGCCGAGCAGCCGCCCGGAGTTGGCTCCTGCCGCCGTGCCGGTGGAGCCGCTGTTTTTGATGTACAGGTCGGAGGCGTAGCGGTCTCCGACCAAGCCGCCCGCATACCCGGTTCCGCTGATGCTGCCGGTATTGAGGCAGTCCTCCATCTTCAGCGGAGAGCCGGAGAACGCTACCAGCCCGCCGGCGCGGACGCTGCCGCTCCCCACAGCCGATATATCGGCGTGATTGACGCAGCCTGTCATGACATTCTGGCGGTTCATCTGAGCATTGACCAGACCGATCAACCCGCCGAGGTTCTTTTCGGCGGAGGATTCCACCGCATCGGTCAGGCTGCCGTAAACGGTACAGTCGGTCATGACAAATTTTTTCGCATAACCGAATATGCCGCCCGCAAAGTATTTTTTGTCGCTTTGATTGATATATTCCCCATATACGGTGATGTTGTCAAACACCCCGATGTTGCTGTCGGTCATCATCTGCCCGGCCAGAAAGCCATCGTAGCAGGTGGTACCGGCAGCGTAGCAGTTGACCATTTGCACCGGCGCCTCGGGGGTGCCGATGACAAGATTGATCACAGAGGTGTAGCCGCTCTCACAGATTTTGGCAAACACCCCCATGCGCTCGGCCGAAGCGTCCTCTCCGGTCAGTGTAAAATTCTTCAGCGCATAGCCGCAACCGTCCAGCATACCGGTAAAAACCTCCACCAAATATGGGACGGTGCGTCCGCCAAAGTCGATGTCCTGCGTCAGGTAATACGCGCCGCCCGACTCCATTGCGAGGAACTCCTCCGGCGTGGAGACCGCAATCCATCCCTCGCGGTCAGAGGAAGCGGTTGCAGCGGGGGATGCGCCCCCGTCCGCAAGCACCCCGGTCGGAATCGCCGCGAACAGCATTGCCGCGGCCAGCAGAAAGAGGCACAGACGCTTTCGTGATTTCATGATGTTCTCCTTTTCCGTTTATTTGAAATTTCAGGCGGCTGTTTCCGCCGGATTTCCCTGAAGAGCTTTGATCTTGTCCTGCATCTCGTCGAGCAGTCCGCGGATCTGCTCGGCCACCTGTTCGCTGTACCGGGAGGCAACAAGGTTCTGTTTGTCATTGTTGATGATGGTACGCAGCTTTTGATGCACACTGTCCAGCACCTTGGTATAAAGCACGCCGGCGTCCATTTTGATGTTCCCCGTAATCATATCCAGCATTTCCCAGGAGTCGGGATCATCCATATAGCGCTCCTTGAGCGCGGTTTCATAGTAGGCGGGCGTCACCGTGCGGTAGCTCTCGGAGGCCATCACCTCCAGCACTGCCCCGAGCATCGCGTGCTTGTCGGCGGACACGGTGCTGGGAATGGCAACCCCCGTAAAGGAATCGTGTTGGTAGGCATAGTATTCGGTTTGCGAAGCGTCCAGCTTGGCAATCGGCAGGATCATATACTTGTCGGTCATGTTCCGCACCGATTCGTCCTCCACATGCAGCAGACGCAAAGTGGCCATGAGCGCGGTCTGGGAGGCGAACTTTTCGGCAATCTGATTCTGCTCTCCGTTCCCGCTCTCATCCGCAAAATCCGGCGTGTAGAGATAGGTTCCGTCGCAGTTGTAATACAGCCGGAGAATTTTGTCCACCGCGTTGATCAGACGTTCCTTGGAAAGATTGTACTCATAAAAATTGTCACTGGTTTTTGTGAGTATATTGATTTCGCATGAGGACCAATAGGGGTCCACATTGAGATAGGCACTGGAGACAAAGCCGTAGACATCCTGCTCGTTGTGGTCGATGCCGTCCACGTCGCGGTAGTACTGGGAGGCCAGCTCGTACTGATAATCCAGCGTCCAATCCCCGTCCCGCACCACCTCCATCAGATCGGGGGCATCGTCGTGCGAGTTGAGCAGGTTTTTGTTGACATAGGTGACAAAAACATAGCGATAATAGGACAGCGAGATGGGGCCTGCGGCCATGTACTGCGCGTTTCCGATCGACGCAGTCTCGTTAAACAACTGGGACCAATAGCCGGCGCTCAGATTGAGATTGGGAACCGTCAGCAAATCGGTCAGCAGTCCCTCCGATGTATACATGATCGTGGAATAGACCGGGTTCCACGCGATGTCAAAGCTGCTCATGTTGGCCTGACGGTCGTTGCGGATGGCGTCCGGAACGGCATACTGCGGCGCCGACCCGCTGCCCATGGGAATGTTGGTGATGCTGACCTTCAGGCGTTCCTCCACCCGCTTGTTCCGCTTGAACACCGCGTCGTCAATCACATCGCCGGTCATACGCGGAACAACCACCTCGTCGGCATACCACTCCCGGTTGGTGGAGGCAATACGGATCACCTCCCCGCCAAAATCCTGTTCTCCGACCTGATCCGGAATGTCGTAAATGCTGGATTCGCCGGTGGTTTCCTGCGAGCCGCTCGGACCGGTGGCCGGCGACGTCTCATCCCCGGTTCCCGTCGGGTTTTCCTTTTTACAGGCGGAAAATGCAGAAAGCGTCAGAAGAACGGCCATAAACCCGATTGTCACTCGCCAGACTCCCGAGCCAATGTGTTTTTTCCTATTCATTGGTGTTGATTCCCTCCTTATTTTAAGCAATTGATATGAAACTTGCACCACTAACATTATATCACAGCGTTTCATCCAGTTCAATTGTAAAAACCTTCGCAAAAACCGTACATCGATTTAGATTTTTTGTGTTTCATGTCGTTTTATACAACAAAACAGCGCACAAATTGTGCAAGTTGTCTACCGTGTATTTTCATTTGGGGCATGGCCATCCACCTCGGGAAAGCGGCAAAGCGGCGCTTCTGCCAGTGCCATTCGCCCTGCTCCCAAACCTTACAAAAGCCGGAACGGACGTCATTGCGGCAAAAAAGAGCCGGCTCCGCCGATGAAAACGGAGCCGACCCAAGCAAGGGAACGGGTAACCGGAGAGCCGGACCGAACCGCCGTTTACCCCTCGGAGAGGGGATCGGCTTGGCCGCGGTATTTTCCGGGGGACACGCCCGTATATTTTTTGAAGAACTGAATGAAATAGCTGTCGCTGGTAAAGCCGCAGCGCCGCGCCACATCCTTGACGTCCATCCCGGTTTTCAGCATCGCCTTCGCCCGCTCCAGCTTCAGCTCACAGATCATACGCTTGATGGAAATGCCGAGCAGCCGATGAAAATCTGTGGAGAGCTTTGTCGGCCCCACATAGAACCGGGCGGCAATTTCCGCAACGGAAATGTCTCTTCCGCTGTCGATCGCCTCGATGATGCTCTTTGCCACATTGGTGATATAAAAATCCGAATCGGCTCCGACCTGAAAGCGGAGCGCCTGATCCGCGCGAACCAGATCGGTGATATGATTGATGACCGAAAGCAGCAAGCCATACAGCACCGGAGGCGTTCGGCCGGAGCCGCGGGTTTGCACATAAAACCGCCGCATTTCCTCAAACTTCGGCGTGAAAAAGGACAGCTCCTTTTCGCAAATCGGAATCACCATGACATTGTTTTCGAGGAGCGGAGAAATATCCAGCAGAGGCTCCGGAACCAGATCAATGACACTCTGCAGAAAATAGAGGTCAAATCCGCAGAACGGCGTGCGCTCACAGTCCATACGCACCATACAGTGATAGACACCCCTGCTGAAAAAGACCATACAGGCTCCCTCGCCCTCATACAGCTTTTGGGGAGCATATATCTGATACCTGCCCGACGTGACATACATGACCTCATAGCAATTGTGAAAATGCATGCGGGGAGGAATGGTTTTCGTATGCTCCTGTCTGCCCACCGTAACCGGCAGGTTAAAGCTGCGCACAGCCTCATACCCGTATTTCATCTTGCTTTCTCCGTTTTTCAGATTTCATTCGCCGCTCACCCGCGCGGAGCCGCGGCGAGCCTGCGGAACAGGTCGGTAAACAGCGCGTCCCGTTTGATCCGGTATACATACCCCCCTGTGCGATTTTCTCCATTATATCATATTTCCGCACGTTTGTCAAGCACCACAGGCGGCACCTTTCCAGCCCTGCTTCCCACAGCATAAACGATACACTGTATTTTCAGAACCCAAGCAATGCGGACGCGCTTCTTCAGCGCCGCCGGTTTTGAAGGATGCGGTGCAAAAGGCATGCTCCGCACCGAACGAAACGCCGCGGACGGTCTGTGCGCACAGAGATGTTTTTTCCGGCTTCACTGCTCCGACCTCTGCCGCCAGCGCAGCAAGGAGCCGCATTCACATACCATGCCGCGGGACTGTTCACTGCCACCGAAAAAAAGAGAACAGGTCCTGTACCGGCCCGATCAAAACCGACAATGGAATACAGAACCTGCTCCCTTTTTTGCTGCCTTTTCTGCAGGCCGGTCACCGCGCAGCTTCCCGGTTGGAAACGATCTGCCCGTCCTCCAGCCGCACGATGCGCCGGCAGCACCCGGCCACATGCATATCATGCGTAACAATCAGCACACAAACGCCCCCCTCGGCGATTTTGCGGAAAACCTCCAGAATTTTTTCGGTATTCTCGCCGTCCAGGGCGCCGGTCGGCTCATCCGCGAACAGATAGCGCGGCGAGTTGACAATTGCCCGGGCTATGGCAACCCGCTGCATCTGCCCGCCCGAGAGCGTATCCACCGGCCGCCCGGTCAGCTCCTCAATGCCCACGGTGCGCACGGCCTGCTTGGCCAGCTCGAGCCGTTCGCTCCTGGAGCAGCGCTTTTCCGAAAAGGTCAGAGGCAGCCAGACATTTTCCAGAACCGAAAAATCCGGAATCAGCGAATACTGCTGCATCACCATTCCGATATTCCGGTTGCGAAAGCCTGCCATCTCTTTCTCGGACAGCCCGGCAATGGGGACATCGTCAATCGTCACACTGCCGCGCTCAAACGGCTCCATGCCCGAGAGCACATGCAAAAGCGTGCTCTTCCCTGCCCCCGAGGTTCCCACAATCGCGGTCATTCCCTCTCTGAGGGTGAGCGTCACATCCTTCAGGGCAGCAATTCGGCTTCTGCCCTGCACATATTCCTTGGTCAGATTTTTGATTTCAATCATCGCTCGCCTTTCCGGAGCGCTCACGCTTCCGCTTTCAACAGTTGAATATTGGTTTTGTTTTTGAACAGCAAGACGGTAACCAGCCAGCCCAGCAGCGGCACGCACGCCCCAAGCCCCAGCGAGATGCAGACATTGGCGGCAGTCACCTGATGCCAGCCGTCAAACACGCCGGCATTGATGAACAAGCCGGTGACAAACAGCGTAATCAGCAGGCCGAACAGCGCAATCCAGCACAGGTTGAACACCGAGAGCCGGATACAGTCGCGTCTGGTCCCCCCGCAAAGCAAAAAGCAACTGTAATATACGGTATTGTTTTTGACCGAGAGCACGGTAAAGCTGATGACGCCGACAATGCTCAACAGCGCCAGGCAAAGCACCAGCGGCAGGAAAAAGGTGTAGCCCTGCCGGAGCTGCTCACGGCAGGCCTCCATCAGCGCATCGTATGTATAAACAAAACCCTGGTCCCGGCAATACCGGTAGCACTCCATGTAGTCCTCCTCCGAGAGATTCTCATCGAAAAACACGAATTTGGGTCCGGTGTCCTCAACATACTTCCCATGCGTGACCTCGGAGGGATACAGCTCCTCGATGCCGAACAGCGACACGGTGTTGCGGTCACACTCCCCCACCAGATAATCCGCGTTGACCGCGTTGGTCACGGCACTCAGATTGACAAACCGCTGCTCCCGGTTGAGCACACCGCAGATATAAATATGAACAGTGGTTCCGTTCAATAACTGTATCCGATGACGGCTGCCCATTTTGTAGGGTGACGTCTCCCGGCTGACCACCATCGGGTAGTAAACCGTTTCCCCCACCGTTTGCGGCTCGCTCTGCCAAGAGCCTTTGGAAAGCGGAATGGTAATATGCTCCGGCAGGGCCTTGGCATAAAAATAAACCCGTAACTGGTCCGAAACGATCGCTCTGCGCATGCCTCCCTCGGAGTGCGGAATCTCCAGCCCCGAGAAGTCAAGGTCATATCCCATGCACAGCAGCGTTTTTTCGTGCTTCAAAGACGCTATGATGCGGTAATTTTCACCGATTTCCCTCGCCTGATACCATGCGTAGTTGCAGGACAGGACGCACACAAAAACCAGCAGGCACAATACCAAATTGATGAATAAGTTTTTGATGAGCAGCCGAAAAGCGATACCTGACTGACTGAACAGCCTGCTTGCACTCATTTCATGTTTCCCCCTTTCTCGGCAGGAACACATGACTGCGGAACTGAACCCACACCAAAGGGAGAAACAGCAGCACTACTCCAATCAGATAGCAAACGGCAATGAGTCCCACGCTTTTCCAGTACAACTGCGGCAAAAAATCAGGATTGAGCAGCGAAATGCCACGGGCAACCAACGTCTGAAAGAGGAGAAGCCCAAAGGCAAGGCTGCCAAAGCTGACCAACAGGATTTCCTTCATGCTGATGCGCACGGCGTTTTGCAGCGTACACCCCAGCAGGCGGAACACCCGGAACGGGGTGCGGTCCTCCTTCAGAATATACAGGAACAGAGCCGCGAAATTGACAAAAATAATCAGCAGAATGATCACGAACAGAATCAGCTCCAGTATGCCAACTTCACCCCATGTACCGGAGGTGTCCCGCACCAGCTCGACCTTGCCCGACGGGAACAATCGCTCCGCCTCTTTTTGGCATTCTTTTTGCGCGAAGCCCGAAACGCCATCCGCAAATCTCACCTCCACGCCGTCGGCCTGCGGAAGCAAGGGAATGGATTCCCTGTCCACCTCCCAATCGTCCCCGAAGGAAATACCGATGACCTCGTGCGGCTCCCCGAACATCTCCACGGTAGAGCCGACCGGATAGGACGCCGCTTCCCCTATCTTGGGCGAACAGGTAATGCACTGCGGCAGCGTGTGCCCGTCATCCGGCTCGAAAAAACGGCCGGCTCGCAGAAAAACATCATCCACCTCGTGATATAGGCAGTGCGCTTTGACCGACGCGCCGTTGTAGCTGCTCCGGATCCACGCCCGGTCGATGGCGTCCGGCATGGCGGCGCACAGCTCATCCACCCGTGCCAACGTCTCTTCGGGTGGTTCCCCGGAGGAAAACGAAACAATCAAACGCGGCTCCATCATATTGTAAGCCTGAATCGAATCAAAATACAGAAACAAAAAGCAAAACGCGAAAACGGCGCAGATCTGGCATGCAATCAGAATACAGAAAATCGCGCGATTGCGCTTAAAATGCCGTTTGATCATTTTGAATGTTGACATTTCACGCCCCCCGTCAGTGTCTCCTATTTGATCTTTTTCAGAACGCCGTCCTCCATATGGTAAACCGTATCCGCTGCTTCTGTCAAACTCTCATCATGTGTAACCATCAAAATGGTCTGCCGGAATTGTTGATTTGACACCGACAGCATCCGAATCAATTCCCTTGCGGTTTTGTGATCCAAATTGCCTGTCGGTTCATCTGCAAACAAAATTTTGGGACAATTGATCATGGCTCTGGCAATTGCAACTCTTTGCTGCTGCCCGCCTGATAACTCACTTGGCAAATGGTGCAACCGATCCGAAATCTTCAAGCATTCGCACAGCTCCTCCAAATAGATTTTGGATACCGCCTGTTTCCGGATGACTGTAGGCATCAGTATATTTTCCTCCGCCGTCAATATCGGCAACAAATGAAATCCCTGAAAAACAAATCCGATCTCTGTATTTCTGAATTTTGACAAATCCCGGTCATTGAGCCGATGAATATCCCGTTGTTCAACCAATACGGTTCCGTTGGTTGGCACTTCAAAGCTAGCCAGAAGATGCAGCAGAGTTGTCTTACCGGAGCCGGAGGCTCCGGTAATCATGGTAAAGCTGCCGGGAAAAACCTTCAAATTACAATCTCTCACCGCATATACGGACTCGTCACCTTGCCTGTAAATTTTGTTGAGTGAACAGCATTCCAATACAGTCATGAAAAAACCTCCTTCATTTTTTCGGACAGGGAATCGTGGATCAGATTTCTCCGGTGGACCTCACAAACCAACATATGCCCAAGGAGATAAACGATAGTCAGAACAGAGAGGACCAGCATAATAAACACTGGTTTAACATACGGAATGCCAAAAAAATAAATCCATACCGCAAAGGAGCACACAATGCTTACCAGAAAGGACAAAATGGCAGCCACAAGCTCGGGCCAATATAATTGACACAGAGCTTTTTGTCCCAAGCCCATCGCGTAAATCATAGCAAACTCTTTGGTTCTTTTCAACCAATTAAAATATGCATCGGACAACGAAATTGCAATCGCGGCAACAAACAGAGCTCCAGCCTGAAACAGGTAAAATGCCGAGAAAACCTCGCTCTGTTTTCTGATTTGCAATGCATCATGATAGTCATCCGTAAACAACAGGGAGTGTTCAACCGCAAAATTTTCAATCAGAGCTTTGCCTTCCTCCTCTCTTCCATCGATGCAATCGATATAAGCTCCTCCATATGTACCGTCACCATAAGGGTGCATGGTAGTGACGCTCCGAATGATGTGATTTTCCTGCAACTCATGAATCATCTCATCCGTTACTTTATATGGTGCACGATAAAAAATTCCATAATCATAGCTTCCCTGATTCGCTTGCTCTCTCATACCATACACACTGGCTGAAAATGCCACGAAAAAAAGTGGAAGAAGAAACAAAATCAAATTTTTCAGAGCGACTCCCATCAGACTGTAAGATGCACGCTTGCAATACAAAATATTATATCGCATGATTCCCAAACGTCCTGTAAACGTATGATTCGACTGTTTGTGACCGGAAATAATATATTCCTGTGATTTGTTCAGCATCCCGACGAGATTCTGTTTGAACAATCTGCGGCATCCCTGCATAATCAATAAAAAGAACAGATAAAAAATCACAACAGTTATCAGCGTTTCTTTGATTGGAATCTGATTTTCAATCAATAAAAAATCGTCAGAAAAATAGGTTAATGTAAATTCAGAAATGCCCTTCAATGTTAACAAAGAAGCCAGAAATGCAAACAGCACAGAAGCAACAAGCACTACCGAATACTGAAAAACAACCATACGCACCAAATGTGGAATCCGAAAACCACAGGTTCGTAAAGATGCGTATTCATCGATGTGACTCCGAATGCGAACCCGAGCAGACAGATAAACACCAGCTACGGTGAATACGACGAACGGAATGAGTATAACAAGGATATCTGCATAAAAAGAAGCGGATGCCAAATCATAGTACTCCTGATTGATCCAATGATCCGGAATACCGTATTGTGTGTAGTATAAATTGTTGGCATATGCTTCAGACTGATCCAAGCCAAGCTCAGTAATGATTCTGTCGCATTGGCTTTTCAATGTATTCGGGTCATGATTTTTCAACTGGATATATGCCGTATAGGAATCCTCATACTGGGTGCCGGAAACCGATTCCACATACGACAATGCCCCAATACGGTCAATGTCTCCCGCTGACAAATCGGGCAAACAAATATGATATTGTTGTTCCGCATTTCTAACTTGTGCCATATAGGCGCCATATTGCATAAACAGCATACTGAACGTGATGTACATTCCTGCAAAACATATCAAAAAAGCGGATAGAAACGTTAAAGGTCTTTTCCGAAAATCTTTGATCGGATAAATTAAATAATGATTCATGATGCTGTCTCTCCCTTGATACATCACACGCAGGCTCACAATTTACCGATATTCAATCCTATTATACCATACCCTTATGTGGATTGCAACTGATTATCAAAATTTAGTCCATAAAAACTCATATATTCTACAAAAAATGCTTCATTCGGTGTTCAAAAAAGTGTGGTCCATATGAGCCAGACATATCGATTGAGCGCGAATTGCCACACCATTGGTCTACTGACCATTTGCGTTCCGGACAGGATCACACTGCATCAAAACGCCCCCGGCGAAAGGTTTTCTTTCGCCGGGGGCGTTTGGTTTGCCGCATTCGCGGGGATATGGTTTCCTGCTGTGCGGGAGCCATTACACGGACTCGCGCGCTTGGTAGATTGAAACCGAAAGCAGCCAGGAGCCGGCAAACAGCAGCATTGCGGCGCCGAAGAACACGCCGGGTCCGGCCCACCCGGGCAGAGAGGGCTGCCCTTGTCCGCCCCGAAGGAAAAACAGTCCCCCGGCGCACAGGCCGCCGACCAGAATCAGGTAGGCGATTCTCCCCTTTTCAGAGCCGAACCGGAAGACAAACGGCAACAGCAGAGCCGGAACAAGAAGAGTCACCGTGCCGGCCGCAGCCAGCAATGCCAGCAGCTTGGGGAGCGAGAAGACCGGCGCCGAAGACAGCACAAACAACACCGTGGTCAGCAGCACAACCGCCCCGCCAAGCAGGAGGGCGAACAGATACTTGACCGACACCAACTGCGCGCGGGTATAGGGGAGCGTGCCGCTGAAATGGCACCAACCCGAGCGCTCGTCGTAAGCCTGCAGCGTCATGGGCAGAATTCCGGCAAACAGACAGGGAAAAAACAGAAAAACGGTGTTCTGCTCGATCGCCGTTCCCGCCACCAGAAACACCAGCATCAGCAGCAAAAAAACCTTGCCATAGTAAATCAGCATATAAAAATCCTTGAGCAGCAAGCCCTTCATCTCACATATCCCCCTTTGTCATCCAAACAAACAGATCCTCTATGCTCACCGGGCTGACCGGCGTGCCGTGCGGAATTCGGCTCCGGCGCACCAGCGCCTCCACTCCATAGGCCGACTCCCGCTTGCCCAGCACGGCCGACGGCTCCAGCCCCGCCACAAACGCGGCAGTGGCGTGTATGACGCCGTAGCGCTCCAGCAAAGCGTCCTTTTCCTCACAGAGCATCAGCCGGCCCTTGTGCAGAAACGCGATATAATCGCAGAGCCGCTCCAGATCACTGACGATGTGCGAGGAGATGAGAACCGCGTGACTCTCGTCCCGGGTGAATTCTCCGAACAGCTCCACCACCTCGCTGCGCACAACCGGGTCCAGCCCGGAGGTCGGCTCGTCGAGAATGAGCAGCTTTGGGTGGTGCGACAGTGCCGCCGCAATGGCGAGCTTCATCTTCATCCCCCGCGAAAAGGAGCGGAAGGGCTTGCGGACAGGCAGAGCCAAACGGCTCAGATATCCTTCAAACTGTGCCTCATCCCAGTTCCGATAGCTGTTTTGCAGCACGCGGCCGATCTGCATCGCATTCAGGCACTCGGGAAAGCCCGCCTCGTCCAGCACCACGCCCAAATCCTCCTTGATGCCGCAAATTCCCTCCCGATTGTCCCTGCCATAGATACGAACCGTTCCGCTCTCTCCCCGGATCATTCCGAGAATGAGCTGAATGGTGGTGCTCTTTCCGGCTCCGTTTTCCCCGACCAGCCCCATAATACAGCCGCTCGGCAGGGTCAGGCTGAGGCGGTCCAGCCGAAAATCCCCGTATGTTTTGCTCAGATCATGAATTTCCAACGCATTCATCTTCACTCCTCCATCATCAGGCAGAACATATCCATCACGTCCTGCCGGGTCAGGCCGCAGGATGCGGCCAGTCTGCTGATTTTCTGCATGTAGTCCTCAATGGTTTTGAGGTTTTCCTCCCGCAAAAGCTCCACATTTTTGGGAGCGACAAAGCAGCCCTTGGCGGGCAGCGCGTAAATAAAGCCCTCCCGCTCCAGCTCGTCATACGCCCGCTTGGTAGTGATGACGCTGATGCGCAGATCCTTTGCCAGATTGCGGATGGATGGCAGCTCCTCGTTCTCCTGCAATTCCCCGCTGATGATCTGGCTCTTGATCTGCGAGTAAATCTGGTCGTAGATCGGCGCTCCGCTTTTGTTGTCAATGAAGAGATTCACAGGCTCCCCTCCTTGTTTAACTGTATATATACAGTATACACAGTTAATACGGATTTGTCAAGAGGGTTTGCAAAATTTCCAAAAAAAATCTCCCGCCCGGGCATACACCCGGTGCGGGAGATGAAACATCAGTATGACAGCACCCGAATTTGCAGATGCTGTGGAAGGGCTTGGCTCGCATCCGGCGGGCAGGCGCCATTGCGATGTGCGGACGGGACGGCACACAGCACCGGCGGGATTCCTTCGCGGACACCTGCGCGATGACGCAGGAGGACCGCGGCAATACCGGCGCATTGCGCCAGTCCGGCCGGTTCGTGCGGCATCCACACCAGATCCGGCAGACGGGTCATCCGAGCCGCCATGCACAACAGCGCACAAACCGCATCAGCGGAGCAGGCGGTTTGCAGAACCGGACGCAGCCCCCGCGCGGCGCACACGCGGCAGAGGAAACAGACCAGCTGGGTCAGCCACATCTCCTCATCCGTCTGCTGCCCGGCCAGAATGCAGTTGACGTGATACAGATCCGGCTTGCGTGGACGAAAAGAGGCGGGCAGTGTGAGCAGCACGGTCTGCTCCGGGCTTTGCAGCCGGGCCTCCAGCAGTGCTTCGGCCGCCTGCGCCCAGCTCTGCCACCCTCCGCTGTCCCGCGCGGCAAGGCGGTTCAGGCAAACCGCAACGCGGACGGCAGGCGGCTCTGTCCCCTTCCCGGCTGTGGGGGAAAGAAAACGGGAGCTGCCGGTCGGCATTCCGCCGTCCTGCGGCTCTCCGCAGTCGGGCGTTTTTTTGCGGTCGGACATCCGGTCGCTGCCGGTCGGCTTCCCACCGTCTGTCGGTTTTCCGGTATTTGCCGATTTTGCGGCATTTGCAGGCTTTCCGGCATTTGCCGGCTTTTCGACGTTTGTTGGTTTTTTGGTGCTGCACACGGGTTCAGCACCGGACAGTTCCCCGCCGTTGGTTGCATTTTCGGAATTGGCCGCCGCTGCTTCCGCCTCGGCGCGGGTACGGGGCCGCTCGAGCAGCGCCTGTGCGGTCAGCCGCCAGATCTCCTGACAGTGTGCCGGATCCAGCGCTCCGTCATACCCGAACAGCGCCCGCAGCTGCTCCCGGCCACGGACGGCCTGTGGGCTGTCCGGCGCTTTTGCCATACAGCTACAAAAGTCCCGAAACAGCTCGTAGTCCGCCCCATCCCCGGAATACCCGTTGACGGTCAGCACCGCCTGCTTTTCGGCATCCCACCACAGCTCGGTCAGATTGGTACAGGCCGCTTCCGGCAGCATGCTTCGCACGGCCGCCCTCACCCTTCCGAGACGGCAAAGGAGACCGTAACGCTTCCGCTTCCAAGCGCTTCGGCCAGCCCGCCGACATCCTCTATTTTCCCAAGTCTGGTATAGGAATAGGAGGTGTCGAAGCTCTCGTAAAACAGAACCAGGCAATTGTCTCCCCAAAGCATCAGATCACCGGCCTCAATCCGGCCGACCCGCTGCGCGTCGGTCGGCAGGGACTGTGGCAGATACACATATTTCTCGTGGGGCATATCGCTCATCTCCGCGGTCAGGGGCAGCAGCTCTGCCAGCGCCTCGGAGGCCTCGGATGCATACAGGACCGCGGAAAATTCGCGCGTGCCAACGGCAACGGTCAGCTTCCGGTTCATCGGTTCTTCCTCTCTTTCGGTTTGTGCGTCGCCCGCGTCGGCGCTGTCGGCTCCGGTTGATTCCGTCCGTACACCGGAGGATGCACCCCCCGAGGTTCCGGCGAAGCGATCTCCCTGCGCCGCACAGGCCGGCAAACAGATCAGCAGCGCCGCCAGCGTCAGGCAAAGCACAGCATATCTGTGCATGGCGCTTTACAGGCTTTCCCGCAGAATTTCCAGCACATCCTGCCGTGTCAGCGCCTTGTAGCCGCCCTGGTTGATCAGCGTGCTGTCCGCAATGCCCTCGAGCATCTCCTCGGTGGCGCCCAGCTCACGGATATTCATGACCAGCCCCAGCATCCGCATCCAGCGCTCCATGGCCTCCAGCCCCTCGCGTGCAACCGCTTCATCGGTCTTGCCCTCGGGGCTGACATTCCAGACATTGACGGCATACCGGCGGAACTTGGGCAGACCATAGGGCAGGATATGGCGATAATACGCCAGAGAGACCGCCGAGAGCGTCATGCCGTGCGTGGCGTCGGTGTGCGCGCCCACGGCCTGTCCGATCATGTGCACCTCCCAGTCGGTGGCCTTTCCCTTGGCTACCAGCGTGTTGAGCGCCCAGGTGGCAATCCACATGATGTTGCTGCGCGCCTCGTAATCGGTTGGATTCTGCACGGCGATCTCCGCGCTGTGAATCAGCGAGCGGAGCAAGCCCTCCATGATATAGTCCGACGTGTTGTCGTCGGTGCCCGAGAAATACTGCTCGAGAATGTGCGACATGATGTCAAAAAATCCGGCAACCATCTGGTATTTGGGCAGCGTGAAGGTAAACTCGGGATTGAGAACCGAGAATTTGGGGAACACGTTCTCCCCGAACACGTGGCCGATTTTGAGCTTCTGGCTGTGATTGGTGATAACCGAGCCGCCGTTCATCTCGCTTCCCGTCCCCACCATGGTCAGCACGCAGCCAACCGGAATGATGGCATTGTCCACATCCTCAAAGCGGACAAAATATTTCTCCCACGGGTCCCCTTCGCAGTATGCCGAAACCGACACCGCCTTGCTGTAGTCGCACACCGAGCCGCCGCCCACCGCAAGAATGAGGTCGACACGGTTTTCCTTTGCGATGCGGCAGCCCTCATAGAGCTTTTCCACCGTAGGATTGGGCATCACACCCGGATCCTCCACAATTCGCTTGCCGCAATTCCTGAGAATAGACACCACGCGGTCATAAATGCCGTTGCGCTTGATCGAGCCGCCTCCGTAAACCAGCATCACGGTCTGGCCGTAGCGCTTCAGCTCCTCGCCCAGATTGTCCAGCGCGTTCTGACCGAAATAAAGCTTGGTAGGGTTGCAATAGGTAAAATTTCCTAACATGGTTTGTTCTCCTTTTCTGAATCGTTTACAGCAGCTTCAGAATGGCGCGGTATGCCAGCTCGTAAACCGGGAGCTGACGGTTCACAAAGCCCGCCTGCTCCATGGCCTGCGCCTGTTTTTCGGTTGCGTGCGTGTATGGATAAATGCCATAGATCATCGGGAAAAACAGCTCCGTGAAGCGCTGCCGCCGCTCCTCGCTCATATCCGGGAAAAATACGGCCACACACTGCTCGACAAGCCCGAAGGAACGCGCATATGCCTGCTTGAATACCGTCAGGTGCTCCAGGCGGCTGTTTTCCTCAATTTCATACAGGTTCATCGAAAGCAGCTTGAGCAGATTGGGCCGCTCCTCCAGTGTGCGTGCCAGCGCGTCAGCAAACTGCTCGCGGGTCATGCCTCGGTTTTCCGCCAGCAAAACGCAAAGGCTGTCCCCCCAGCGCAGATACTCCCGCCGGAGCAGGGCCAGAAAAATCTCCTCTTTGGTTTGAAAATAGTTGTAGATGGAGGTGCGGGTCACCGAGATCACCGAGCCGATATGCTTGATGGTGATCTCCCGGAACGGCATGGTTTGGTAGAGCTGCTCGCAGGCATCCACAATCTCTTCCCTGCGCGCTTCGGTCAGCTCAACGGATCCCTTTGGCATTTTGATCTCCTTATGGCGCCAATCATTCTGACACTGTGTCAGTACCGATATTATACATGAAATCACGCCGGCTGTCAATAGCATTTCTGAAAATTTTGAAAAAAATGAGACGCCGTCGCAGGACGGCGCCTCTGTGATGGGGCTGAACCCTTCTTTATAGCAATTCATAATAATATAAGCAATAAAAGACCTTGAGGCTTCGCCTCAAACTCCACTTAAGAAACTTTTTTGAAAAAAAGTTTCTTAGACTGTAGACCAAATCAACGGCTTTTGTCAGTTTGATGAAAGTTTTGACCAACGTGCTCCGCACGTTTCACTTTCTTCAAAGAGTTTGAGGCGGCAGAGCCGCCGGGAATTTGCTACGCAAAGTTCCCCGGGGTCGAGGGCGCGGAGCCCTCTCTCGCAAGGCGGTAAACCGCCGAACAACCGTCGGGGCGGTTGTTTGATTTTCTGCTTCGCAAAAGTTTCCGTCCGCAGAGGGCGAAATTCCTATACGGCGAAAAATCTGACGTGCAGAGAGCCGCAAGCGGCGCACAGTCAGAATTGTGCGGTGTTGCCTTAAGCGGCCCAAACAGGCATTATTTGCGCAGCTCCACCTTGCGGATCTTTCCGCTGATGGTTTTGGGCAGCTCCGGCATACACTCAATCGAGTGAATCCACTTGTACTCGGCCAGCCGGGCATTGCAGAAATTGCGGATCTCGTTTTTCAGCTCCTTGCTGTCGGTGTAATTGGGAGACAGCACCACATAGGCCTTGATCGCCTGCCCCCGCAGCGGATCGGCAACCCCGACCACGCTGCACTCCATCACGGCAGGATGCTCCATAAGCACGTTTTCCACCTCAAAGGGACCTACGCGGAAGCCTCCGGTTTTGATGATGTCGTCAAACCGACCGTGGAACCAGTAATTTCCGTTCTCATCCTGCCATGCCGCGTCTCCCGTGTGGTAAACGCCGCCCCGCCAGACGTGGCGGAACTGCTCCTCGTCTCCGAGATAGCCGATGAAAATGCCCTCCTGCCGGCCGTTCTCGGGCGGAATGATGACAACCTCGCCAATCTCCCCGACCGGCACGCGGGAGCCGTCCTTGCCCCGCAGCTCAATCCGATAGAACGGAGAAATGCGCCCCATCGAGCCTTCCACCGGGACATCGCCCTGAAAATTGGCCATCAGCAGGGTGGTTTCGGTCTGCCCGTAGCCCTCGGCAAGCGAAAGCCCCGTGCGCTCGCGGAAAATGCGGAACACCTCCGGGCTGAGCAGCTCGCCGGCCGTGGAGGCATGGCGCAGGCCGGGCATGGGGGGAACCCCCTTGCGCACCAGATACCGGTAAACCGTTGGCGGGGCGCAGAAGGAGGTGACGCCGTAGCGATTGATGATTGCTGTGAGCTGCTTCGGCTCAAAATTGTCAAAATCGTAAACCATCACCGCGCTGCCCACCAGCCACTGACCGTAGATCTTGCCCCACGAGGCCTTGGCCCATCCGGTCTCGGCCACCGTGAAGTGCAGCCCGTCGTCCTCGGCCTGCTGCCAGTACTTTGCCGTGACAATGTGTGCCAGCGGGTAGGAGAAATCGTGAATGACCCCCTTGGGGTAACCGGTCGTGCCGGAGGTAAAATAAAGCAGCATCGGGTCGGTGACCGCCGTCTCCCGGCGCGCGAATGTATCGTCCGCCCCCTCAAGCTGGCGGGTAAAGTTTTCAAAGCCCTCGCAATCCTGCTGCGCCGTCCAGCAGAAAATGCCCGGATGGACCTGCTCCACCGCTTCGCGCACCTTCCGTGGCACCCCGTCCTGCGCGGTGCAGACGATGCCCTTGACCTCGGCAAGCCGGATGCGGTAAACCAGATCATCCACCGTCAGCATATGTGTGGCCGGAATGAGCACCGCTCCCAGCTTGTGCAGGGCAACCGCGATGATCCAGTATTCGTAATGCCGCTTGAGCAGCACCATGACCCGGTCTCCCCTTCCGATCCCCCGCGAAGCAAACAGGTTGGCCGCCTGATTGCTCAGCCGCATGATGTCGTCAAAGGTAAACGTGCGCTCCTGATTCTCGGTGTTGCACCAGACCAGCGCACGCTTCCCGGGCGTCTGCTTCGCAATCGCGTCCACCACGTCATAGCCAAAATTGAAATTCTCCGGATAGTGCAGCCGGAAGCCGGTCAGACGCCCCTCGCTGTCAAAGGTCTCGTTGCAGAATGACTGATAAATGCTCATGCCTGATGCTCCCCTCGCTTTTCCTGTGCCGCGCCGTTTCTGCGCGCGGCAGAAGCGCCGCTCCTGCCCGACCGCACGGATTTTTCTGTGGAAGCAACGGCTCCGTCCTTGTCGGCCGGCAGTCCGGGTTCCCTGACCTGCTCGCGGCCGATTCTGCGGAAGCGCGCATACCGCCGGGCAAGCAGCTCCGGCTCCGCCATGAGGCTGCGCAGCTCGGCCGCGAGCTTTTCCCGCAGGCAGTCATAAAATGCCGGCTCCCCAAGCGCGTCCTCCGGTATGATCTCCTCGATCACGCCGAGCGCTGCCGCATCTGCGGCTGTCAGCCGGAGGCTCTCGGCCGCCACGTCCGCCTTGGCGGCGTCCTTCCAGAGAATGCTGGCGCAGCCCTCGGGCGAGATGACCGAATATACCGCGTTTTCCAGCATCCAGACCCGGTCGGAGACCGCGAGCGCCAGCGCGCCGCCGCTTCCGCCTTCCCCGATCAGCACCGAAATGACCGGAACCTTCAGCCCCATCATTTCGGTCAGATTATGGGCGATGGCCTCTCCCTGCCCGCGCTCCTCGGCGCCCACGCCGCAAAAGGCGCCAGAGGTGTCCACAAAGCAGATGACGGGGCGATGGAATTTTTCGGCCTGTCTCATCAGCCGCAGCGCCTTGCGGTACCCCTCGGGATTGGGCGCGCCGAAGTTGCGCATGGTGCGCTCCTGCACGGTGTGTCCCTTTTCGATTGCGATGACGGTGACGGGCAGCCCACCCAGCAGCGCAATTCCGGCCACCACAGCCGGGTCGTCGGCATAGTGCCGATCCCCGTGCATCTCATAAAAGCCGGTGAACAGATTGCGGATATAGTCCAGCCCGGTGGGTCTTTTTTCACTGCGCGCAATTCTGACGCGATCATATGCCGTAGTACTCATGCGTTCCCTCCGCTGTGATATTGGAGCAGATCGGAGATGGTCTGCCGCAGATTGCCGCGCGGAACAATGGCGTCGGCAAAGCCGTGCTCCAGAATGAATTCGGATTTCTGAAAATCCTTGGGCAGTGCCTTTCCGGTGGTCTGCTCCACCACACGCGCGCCCGCAAATCCGACGGTGGCGCCCGGCTCCGCGAGAATCACGTCTCCCTCCATGGCAAAGCTGGCGGTCACACCGCCGGTGGTCGGATCGGTCAGCACCGTGAGATAAAACAGCCCCGCGTCGCTGTGCCGCCGGACCGCGCCGCTGGTTTTTGCCATCTGCATGAGCGACAGCAGCCCCTCCTGCATCCGTGCGCCGCCGGAAACCGTAAAGCCCACAACCGGCAGGCGATGCTCCAGCGCATATTCAAACAGCAGCGTGATTTTCTCTCCGACGGCCGTTCCCATGCTCCCCATCATAAAAAGGGAATCCATCGCAAAGAGGCAGCAGGGCTGCCCCCCGACACGGGCGGTGCCGCAGAGCACGGCCTCCTCCTCCCCGCTTGCCGCGCGGGCCTTTTCAAGCTTTTTGTCATATCCCGGGAAGGAAAGCGGGTCGCTCCCCACCAAACCCGCGAACAGCTCCCGGAAGCTGTCCTCATCGGCGGTCAGGGCAATGCGCGCTCTGGCCCCCAGGCGGAAATGGTAGCCGCAGCCGGTGCACACCTCTCCGTTTTCCCGGATGGCGCTGCCCGGGAAGGAGCCGTGGCAGTTCGGGCAGGTGCGCTCATCGCAGGCATCCTGCGGCAGGGGCGCGGATTTGCGTCCCCCCTCCTCGAGCTGATTTTCGGGTTTGTACAGAAAATGAATTCCCGCCATGGTATCACCTGCCTCCCACAAAGGTCAAATCATAATTGCCGGCCACGAACCGGTCGTCCCCGATCAGACGGAGCTGCTCCTCAATGTTGGTCGGAATCCCCTCAATCACCAGCTCGCAGAGTGCGGCACGCATTTTGCGCAGCGCCTCCTCCCGCGTCTTGGCGCTGACAATCAGCTTGCCGAGCAGCGCGTCGTAGTAAGGCGTCACCTTTGTGCCGGGCACCAGATAGGTGTCAAAGCGCACAAAGGGGCCTCCCGGAACGTGCAGCGTTTTGAGGGTTCCCGGAGAGAGCGCCACAATGCGGCACTCAATCGAAGTACCCGAGAGGTTGATGTCCTCCTGCCGGATGTTCAGCGGAATGCCGGCCGCAATGCGGATCTGCCACTTGACCAGATCAATGCCGGTGAGCATCTCGGTCACGGTATGCTCGACCTGCAGCCGGATGTTCATCTCCATGAACCAGAAGGACCCCTCCCCGTCCATGAGGAACTCCAGGGTACCCACCCCGGAATAGCCGATCGTCCTGACAGCCGCCCTCACCTGCTCCATCAGCTTCCGGCGGCTCTCCTCCCCCACATTCGGGGAGGGAGACTCCTCGATCAGCTTCTGATGACAGCGCTGCAGCGAGCAATCGCGCTCGCCAAGACACACCACGCTGCCGGCCTCGTCGGCCAGCACCTGCACCTCCACATGCCGGGCAGGATACACATATTTTTCCATATAGACCGAGCCGTCGTCAAAGGCCGCCTGCCCCTCCGCAACCGCCTGCGTATAAGCGCTCTCGAGCTCGGCCTCGCTCCGCACCAGCCGGATGCCCCGGCCGCCGCCCCCGGCGCAGGCCTTGAGCATGACCGGATACCCGATCTCCGCGGCGCTCCGGCGGGCCTCCTCCACACTGCCCAGCGCCTCGGTGCCCGGAATGACCGAAAGCCCGGCCTCGGCCATCATCCGTTTGATGACAGCCTTGTCGCCGATCTCCTCCATCGTCTGCGCGCTGGGGCCGATGAAGGCCACACCGTTCTTTTGACAGAGCGCGGCAAAATGCGGATTTTCGGACAGAAAGCCATAACCCGGATGAATGGCCTGTGCGCCCGAGATCAGCGCCGTACTGATGATGCGGTCCTGCCGCAGATAGCTCTCCCCCGCCTCAGCCGGACCGATGCAATAGCTCTCGTCGGCCAGCGCCACATGGAGCGCATGGCGGTCGGCCTCGGAATACACCGCGACCGTTGCGATGCCCATCTCCTTGCAGGCGCGGATGATGCGCACGGCGATTTCCCCGCGGTTTGCAATTAAAATTTTGGAAAACATCGCTTATTCACCCACAACGGCAAAGGAAAACTCGGCAGTGACGCAGACCTTTCCGTCCACCGTTCCGGTACCTTCGGCAAAATAGAACGGAGGCATGGCGCGCTTGATGCGGCAGCGGGTGCGGAAGGTGTCGCCCGGCCTGACCGGATTTTTGAAACGAACCTTATCCAGCCCCGTGTACATGGGCACCTTGCCCTCGCTCATCACGTCCGCCAGCAGAACGCAGGCAGACTGTGCCAGCATTTCACAGAGAATGACGCCCGGCACAATCGGATTCCCGGGGAAATGCCCCTGCAGGAAAAACTCGTCTCCCCGCACGGTATAGCTTCCAACGGCTTCGTCCCCCTCACGGCACACCTCTTCGATGAGCAGCATATGATCTCTGTGGGGGAGAATGCGCTTGATTTCTTCCTGATTCATGATACCCTCTTGATTTTGAACAGATCGCTTCCGAACTCCACAATCTGTCCGTTCGTTGCACAAATTTCAGCGATCACGCCATCCTCCTCGGCCGTGATCTCGTTCATCAGCTTCATGGCCTCAATGATGCACAGGGTATCTCCCTTTTTCACCTTGGAGCCGACATTGACAAACTGCTCGGCATTTTCGGCCGAGGAGGCATAAAATACCCCAACCATCGGAGAACGCACGCAGACCAGGTCATCCGACCGGGTCGGCAGACTCTGCGCAGGCTCTGCCGCCTGCACGGAGGAAGCAAGCTGCACGCCAGCGGCAGGAGCGCGCACGCCGGCAGGCGCCGCGTTCCGCTCGAGGCGAACCACCGTATTGTTCTCGGTAATCTCAATTGCCGTCAGTCCCAGCTCGTTCATCAGTATGGCGTATTTTCGGATATTTTCTTCATTCATATCGATCAACCGTATTGCCGCGCAAGCTGCCGGCAAGGTTTCCTTTCTTCGGAAATTGCGGAGCACAGCACTGCTCCCAAACACATATTTTCCCATCCGCCGGAATTCCATACATCGGCATGCCGGCTTCGGCATGCCGCGGATGGCGACGCCGCCTCAAGCCTCCGCTCTGCGGAAGGCAAGGCATGCATTGTGCCCGCCAAAGCCGAGCGAATTGGAAAGCGCAAGATCGATGTCCCGGCGTACCGCCTCATTCGGCACATAGTTGAGATCGCAGGCCGGATCCGGCTCGCGCAGATTGATGGTGGGAGGAACAATGCCCTCGGCAAGCACGCCGAGGCAGGCCAGCGCCTCGATGGCTCCGGCCGCGCCGAGCATATGCCCGGTCATGGATTTTGTCGAGCTGACGAGCGCCCGGTGGGCCTCCTGCTCGCCCAGTGCCTGCTTGATTGCGGCGGTCTCAAGCGAATCGTTGAGCGGGGTACCGGTGCCGTGCGCGTTGATATACACGCTCTCGCCTGCCCGGTATCCGGCCTCGCGCAGTGCGTCGGCCATCGCTCTCGCGCCGCCCGTGGCGTCGGGACGGGGAGCCGTGATGTGGTAAGCGTCACAGGTCGAGCCGTAGCCGCACACCTCGGCGTAGATATGCGCACCGCGCGCCTTGGCGTGCTCGTATTCCTCAAGCACCAGCGCGGCAGCCCCCTCGCCGATGACAAAGCCGCCCCGGCGGCTGTCAAACGGCAGCGACGCCGCATTGGGATCCTCCGCGGTGGAGAGCGCCTGCATATTGACAAATCCCGCGATGCCGGACGCCGTGATGGCCGCCTCGGCTCCGCCGGTGATCATCGCGTCGGCATATCCGTGGCGGATGGCCCGCATCGCCTCTCCGATGGCATTGGAGCCCGAGGCACAGGCCGTGACCGCAGGCAGCGCCGCGCCCTGACAGTTGAAGCGGATGGCGATCATGCCCGCCGCCATATTTGAGATGAGCATCGGAACAAACAGGGGGGAAACCCTGCGCGGTCCCTTTTCGAGCAGCTTGCTGTGCTCGATCTCAAAGGTGTGAATGCCGCCGATGCCGCTGCCGAAATACACCCCCACCCGCTCGGGCGGCAGGGTTCCGATCACGCCGCTTTCCTCCACTGCCTGCGAAGCGGCGGCAACGGCAAATTGTGCGTAGCGGTCGCTGCGGAGCACATCGGATTTTTCCATATACTGCCGGGGATCAAAGTTTTTGACCTCGGCTCCCAGCTTGGCCTTGAAATCGGCGGTGTCAAACAGGGTGATCGGCGCAATCCCGTTCACGCCCGAGATCAGATTGTTCCAGCATTCCTCTCGGTTGTTTCCCACCGGACTGACAACACCCGTGCCGGTGACGACAACTCTGCGATTTTCCATAGTAAGCAAACTCCATTCTGCATTCTGCCGTCAAGCGGCAATTCTCAGGCCGGCAGCGCCGGATTCACATGGCAATGCCGCCGTCCACCCGGAGAACCTCTCCGGTGATATACTCGGCGCAGGCCAGAAAGACCACCGCGTCGGCAACATCGTCCGGCTTGCCGGTATGCCCGAGCGGAATCATGGTTTTGAGCTTGTCGGCGTTGGCGTCGCCCAGCGCACGGGTCATATCGGTATCGATAAACCCGGGCGCCACCGCATTGCAGCGCACGCCGCGCGGTGCCAGCTCCTTGGCAACCGACTTGGTCAGGCCGACCAGGCCGGCCTTGGAGGCGGCATAGTTGATCTGCCCGGCATTGCCCATCAGTCCCGAAACCGACGAAATGTTGACAATGCTTCCGCCGCGGTTGCGGATGAAGATGCCGGCGCAGTGGCGGATCATGTTAAACGCGCCCTTGAGATTGACATTCAGGACCGCGTCGTATTCGGCCTCGCTCATCACCGCGATGAGATTGTCGCGGGTGATGCCCGCGTTGTTGATCAGAATATGGATGGTGCCGAAATCCGCCTTGACCTGCGCCACCACATTTTTCACCGCGTTAAAGTCCGAAACATCGCACACATAGGCCTGCACCTTGGCGGAGCCACGCTTGCGGCATTCCTCGCAGGCGGCTTCGGCCTCGGCAGGATCCCCGACGTAAAGAATGGCAATATCGGCGCCCAGCGCCGCCAGCTTTGCGGCAATCGCCGCACCGATGCCGCGGGAGCCACCCGTGACAACGGCAACTTTTCCGTTCAGCATAGTTTCACCTCATCCAGTATCGTTTCGGATTGCTCCAGCTCACCGCCGGCCAGCACCCGCACGGTGGGGTCGATTCTCGCAATCAGGCCGCACAGCGTCCTGCCCGGACCGATCTCCACAAAGGTATCGGCGCCGGCGGCAATCATATTCCGCACCAGCGTTTCCCAGAGCACCGGCGAGCAGATCTGCTCTGCCAGCAGTCCGGCAAAATCGCCCTCATAGGGCCGGGCTGTCACATCCGAGTAAAGCGGAATGCGGGGTGCGGTAAAGACCGTCGCCCCAAGCGTCTCCCGGAAGCGCTCCGACGCACCGCTCATGAACGGGGAGTGGAACCCTCCCTTGACCTTGAGCGGAATGGCGCGCCCCCCGGCCTGCTTGACGGCATTGCAGAAATCCGGCATGGAAGACTCTACTCCGGCAACCGATACCTGACCGGGGCTGTTGAAATTGACCGGATAAACCCGGTCGAATTCCGCCGCAATGCGGCTGACCTCCTCGGCCGGCAGCTTGACAACCGCCGCCATCGACGCGGGGAATTCCTCGGCCGCGGCCTGCATCAGCTCCCCCCGGCGGCAAACCAAAGAGAAGCCGGTATCAAGGCTCACCGTGCCGGCATAGGTGAGCGCCGCGACCTCACCCAGCGAAAAGCCGGCCGTCAGATCGGCGCGGATGCCCTTTTCCTCCAGCACCGCCGCCAGTGCCAGCTCATATGCAAACAGGCAGGGCTGTGTGTTTTTCGTCTCCTTCAGCTCCTCCTCGCTCCCCGCAAAGCATTGCGCGGAGGTTCCGGCGCGGAGGCGGTCGCAGGCCGAGAACACCTGCGCGGCCGCAGGATAGCGCTCGGCCAGACTCCGGCCCATGCCGGTGTGCTGGTCTCCCTGACCTGAAAATACAAACGCTATTTTGCCCATCTGGCAGCTCCCTTCAGCACCTCGTCGGCGCCGTCCGCCACCTCGCGGACAATGTCGGCCGCCGGCTGTACTCTGTTGACCATCGCCACGATCTGCCCGGCAAGGAAGCAGCCCTTTTCGGAGTCCCCCTCCTTGACCGCATAGCGCAGCGCGCCGGTCCCCAGCGCCTCCAGCTCCTCATCCGGCATGCCGCCGTACTCGGCCTTGGAATAGTTGCGGGCAAACGCCGTGCGCAGGCTGCGCACCGGATGCCCCAGACGCTTACCGGTCACCATGGTGGCCAGATCCCCGGCCTTGAGAATTTTCTCGCGGTATACGGGATGAATCGAGCACTCCTCGGCACTGAGGAACCGGGTTCCCATCTGTACGCCGCAGGCGCCCAGTATAAAGGCTGCGGCCATGCCCCGGCCGTCGGCAATGCCGCCGGCCGCAATGACCGGAATGCTCACCGCATCGGCAACCAAAGGGACCAGAACCATGGTGGTCAGCTCTCCGACGTGTCCGCCGCTCTCGCCTCCCTCGGCAATCACGGCCGACGCGCCGATGCGCTGCATCAGCTTGGCAAGCGCCACCGACGCCACCACCGGAATGACCCGGCCGCCGGCCTTCTTCCACAGCTCCATATATTTGGAGGGGTTGCCCGCGCCGGTGGTCACAACGGCCACCCGCTCCTCGGCAATCACCTCTGCCACCTCATCCGCATATGGGCTGAGCAGCATTACGTTCACGCCGAACGGACGGGAGGTGAGGGATTTTGCAATGCGGATCTGCTCCCGCACATAATCGGCAGGCGCATTACCCGAGGCAATGATGCCCAGGCCCCCCCCCTCCGAAACCGCCGCCGCCAGCCGTCCGTCCGAAATCCATGCCATCCCTCCCTGGAAAACGGGATAACGGATGTCAAGCATTTCACACAACACAGAGTTCGGCACGGCTTATTCCTTTCCTTCCTTGCTTTCCTGACCTTCGATCACATCAATCAGATCCTGAATGGTGTTCACCTTTTGCTTCAGCTCGACCTCTTTGCCGATTCTGTCCTCCAGCTCCATGAGCAGCTCTACGGTATCCAGGGAATCCACCCCCAGCTCGCTGAAGGTGCTCTCGGGCTTAATTTCGGAAACATCGCGATCGGTGCGCTCTGCAATCAACTCAGCAATGGTATCAAACAACATTTTTCTAATCCTCCGAAAGAGTTTGTTTTTAAGACTTTTCCAGCCTCAATGTGCAATATTCTACCACAATCAGGTTCCAGCGGCGTTCCGTCGGAGTTCCCAATGCGTTCCAGAATATGAATCGTTTATAAATTTTTGCCATATATTTCATGAATCATTCGACCGAAACGGAAATTTGTGTAAACAAATGATGAAAAACCGTGAAAAAATGTACCGTTTGCACGCAGCGCATTGTCTTCCTGCGCCGCGCCGGATTTCTGCCGCAGTACTTGCCGCTCCCGGATTTGGAATCGCCCCGGGCAGCCTTCCGTCACCGGAGAGCACAGGCATGGTGCGATGGCCGGTCGCGGCGGGCCGGATGATACGCGCACAGCCCTCCTTTTCAGAGAAGAGCGGAAACGGGGGCGTGGGAAGCGGCTTCAACCGCTTCCCACGCCCCCCGTTTCCGTATATCAATATCAGGTCACGACCTGCACCTTGAGCAGATTGGTAGTGCCCGCCTGCCGGAGCGGAACCCCCGCGGTGATGACCGCGGTATCTCCGGCCGACACCAGATCAATCTGCTTGGCACAGTCGATGGCGTGCACAAAGAGATGGTCGGTATCATTCTGATTCAGCGCCAGCACCGGGAACACCCCCCACGAAAGGCTGAGCTGATGAAAGGTTTTTTCCTCGGGCGTTGCGGCGATGATGGGCTGCGCCGGGCGGAACTTGGAAACCCTGCGCGCGGTCAGACCGGATTTTGTCACGGCGATAATCGCCTTTGCATGCACGTCCCGCGCGGTGGTCACGGCCGCGTCGCAGATGGCGTTTGTCATGTCCGCCGTGTCAATGTCATAGGGAATGCCGCGGTATACGTCCATCTCAAAGGCATCCTGCTCGGCCTGCTCGGCAATTCTGGCCATCACCTTGACCACCAGGGCGGGATGGTCGCCGGCCGCGGTCTCGCCCGAGAGCATCACGGCCGAGGTTCCGTCGAATACCGCGTTTGCCACATCGGTGATTTCGGCGCGGGTCGGGGTGCTGGAGTGAATCATGGATTCCAGCATCTGCGTGGCGGTGATCACCATCTTGCCAGACTGATAGCACCGGCGGATAAAGCGCTTCTGCAGGCCGGGCAGACGCTCAAACTCCACCTCCACGCCCATGTCGCCTCTGGCCACCATAATTCCGTCGGAATACTGCAGAATTTCATCGAAATGCTGAATGCCTTCAATATTTTCGATTTTGGCGATGATGCGGATGCGGTGACCGCCGTGGTAATCGAGAAATTTGCGCAGCGCAATCACATCCTCCTTGCGGCGCACAAATGAGGCGGCCACAAAATCCACATCCTGCTCGATGCCGAAAATCAGGTCGGCCTCATCCTTTCGGCTGAGGTATTCCATGTCAATCGGATAATTGGGGATGTTGAGGCTCTTGCGATCCGAGAGCACCCCGCCCTCATCCACCAGGCAGTGAATCTCATTTTCCTTTACATCGGTCACTGTCATCGCAATTTTGCCGTCGTCCAACAGCAACCGTACACCGGGCTTCATCTGTGCGGGCAGCCCAGGGAAGGAGATGGAGGAAATTTGCGCGTTTCCCACCCGGTCCTCGGTGGTAAAGACAAAGCGATCCCCCTTATGCAGCGTGACCTTGCCCTTTTCAAAGGTCCCCACGCGGATCTCCGGCCCCTTGGTATCCAGCAGCACAGCCGCCGGCAGGTGCATCCGATCCCGTACACGCCGGAAGGTTTCCATCATCTCCCGGTGATAATCATGGTCTCCGTGTGAAAAGTTGAATCGTCCGATATTCATGCCATTGGCAAACATCTGCTCCATTGTTTGCTCATCGGCACAGGCAGGTCCCATCGTACAAATAATTTTGGTTTTTCGCATATCCGCGCAATTGCTCCGTTCTGATTGAGATATAGAATATATGTGCTTCTCCGAATATCATAACATATTTTTGCACTTTTTTCCTGCGTCTTGAATCTTTTTATCAGAAAATTTACAATTCATATTTACATCCGGAAAAATTTATGGTAAAATAAATGGAGGACATCCCATCGGGGGGATGTCCGCAGACTGTAGACCAAAGCAATGACTTTCATCAGTTTGATGAAAGTTTTGATCAAACTTTTTCAAAAGTTTGCGGGGTGGAGGGCGCGAAGCCCTCCTCGCCGCCCGCAGGCGGCGAAATTCCTATACGGCGTTTCTTTTTGGCAAACTCTGCGAAGCAGATTTGCGGCTGAGCCACGCGAAGCCTTTGCTTCTTTCTTTGCGCCTACATGCTCAAAGAAAAAGCGGATGAGCGCTTTTGTGCAATATTGATTTGATGCGCCTTTTGTCTACAGTCTCAGGACATCCCATCGGGGGATGTCCGTTCATCCAACGAGTAAACAACGGAAAGGATTGCAGGTAAATGACCAACCGGGAACGCTTTTTGCAGATATTCCACGAAAAAATCCATCGGGAGGGAGCCGACAAGCTGCTGGACTTCCTCACAAACGGGTCCGATTTTTTCACCGCCCCCGCCAGCACCCGTTACCACGGCGCATATGAAGGAGGCTTGCTGGAGCACAGCCTGAATGTATACGATTGCCTTGTCGACATCCTTGCCCGTCCGCGCATGAAGGAGGTATACGGGCTGGAATACAGCGAGGAAAGCGTGGCCATTGCGGCCCTGCTGCACGACATCTGCAAGGTGAATTTTTACAAAGCAAGCACCCGGAACGTCAAGGATGAGAACGGGAAGTGGACCACGGTTCCCTACTACACCATTGAGGATACCCTGCCCTACGGACACGGCGAAAAATCCGCCTATATCGCCTCGGCCTACATCCGCCTGACCCGCGAGGAGGCCTTTGCCATCCGCTACCACATGGGCTTTTCGGGCACGGAGGACCCCGGCAACGTCGGGCGTGCGCTGGAGATGTTCCCGCTGGCCTATGCGCTGGTCTGCGCCGATATGGAGGCAGCATTCCTGATGGAAGGCAAGCTCTCCGCGGAGAACCGGGGATGAAGCTCTCCGCACGGGCGCAGGTGCGCCTTGTCCGGCTGTCTTACCTGATGCCCCTCTGCAGCGGCCTGATTTTTCTGGCAATCGCCTGCATCCCGCACCTGTATTATACGTCGGGCCCCGAGGCGCTGGACACCATGAGCCTGATGCAGCTGCTGGACAACACCTACCGGAACTGCATCGGCTTTCTCCAGGGGACCTCGGACGGAAGCGTGGCAGCCTTCTATTTTTCGGTCATTATGATGATCTTCTGGGTGCTGTCATTGCTGTTTCTGGTGCTGTTCGCGCTGTTTGCGACGTCCACCGCCGTTCTGTGCGCTCTGATTGTCTGGATGCCGGAAACCGAAGCACAGCCATGGATGAATACCGCCAAACGCTTCTACCGGATGCTGGTGCCCAACCGGGTGTTTTACGTCATCTGGAATCTGCTGCCGCTCCTGCCCGCATTCTTTCCTTATATTCTGCAGGGCTTTTACCGGTCCGTGCTCGGGGAGCCGGCCACCGCGCATTTCTTTGGCCCGCCGGATCCGGTATACGTGGCGCTGCTCGCAGCCGTCAGCATCGCGCTGTTTCTCCTGACCCGTCCGGCGCAAAAGGCCTTCAAAATGGATTTGTTCCGCCTGTACAAGCCTCCGAAATAATCAGAGACACCTTCCGCAGGCAAGCGCTTACAGCGGCTGCTTTTATGCCCATACCTTATACGCTGCCCAAGTCCGCCAAAGGCCTTGGGCGCCGCCCAAACCCGCTCAGGAAACTTTTTAGAAAAAAGTTTCCTGAGAACCTTCAAAAACCTGAAAAAAGGGCTATTTTTTGTGGTGTGCATGTGCTGCGCGGGAGCAAGGCCAACCTCGCCGACACAACGCGGTGGCAGCGGCAGCCCGGGCGGCCGAGACATTGCGGCCCCCGGCGTGAATGCCCATCCACGCTCTTTTTTGAAGGTTTTTGAAAGGGGCGCGGGGAAAACTTTTTGCAAAAAGTTTTCCCCGTAAATACAATCCGAGGGCTGCCCGATTCCATCCGGGCAGCCCTCTTGCCGTTGTTCAGATGTCGGTTTTCCACAATCCGTGGAGATTGCAGTAGGCGTACACGGCTACCGGCTTTTCGTCGGCAAGCGCAAAGGTGACAACCGGCTCCCCGCCGACCGGCAGACATTTGCGCTGACCGCCCCGGTCGGTCTGGAGATACACCCAGAGGATGCTGTGCTCCGCCAGCATCGGGTGCGCGGCCGAGCCGACACAAACCCGTACAGTGCTGCCTTCTACCGTGACAACCGGAATGTGCTTTTCATGGCTGGCCTCCACGGTACCCGGCTCGAGCTTGGTCATCTTCTGCCCGCAGCACATCACGGGGACGCCGGCGTCGTGAATCAGTCCGATCAGGTTTCCGCAATGCTCACAAATATAGAATCTGTTGTCCTTCATTTTCCCATCCCTCCTGAATTTCTGGTTTTTACTATACTATGATTATACCATATTTTTCAGGTCTATTCATGAATTCATTGTGAACACCGAAAAAACGCAGCGTCTGCAGCTCAACGCATCGCGTCCTTCATGGATCGAACATACGCCCCCACGTGCGCCGGCGCGTCCTTGCCGTACCGCTCAAGCAATTGGACGATTGCCGAGCCGACAATGACCCCATCCGCCAGAGCCGACATTTGTTTTGCCTGCGCAGGAGTGGAGATGCCGCACCCGATGGCACACGGCAGATTGGTGCTCCGGCGCACAAGCTCCACGATTGCGGACAGATCGGTGCTGATCTCGCGTCTCGCTCCGGTGACGCCGAGGCTGGAAACAATGTACAAAAAACCCTCGGCCTCCTTTGCGATCATACCGATGCGATTTTCGGAGGTGGGAGTGATCAGAGAGATCAGATCCACACCGTATTTGCGGCAGACCGGCAAAAACTCCTCCTTTTCTTCAAAGGGCACATCCATGAGAATCAACCCGTCCATCCCGATCTCCCGGCATGCAGATAGAAACCGCTCGGTGCCATAGGAAAACACCACGTTTGCGTAGGTCATAAACACCATCGGAATGCGGACGTCCCGGCGAAGCTCCCGCACCATGGCAAAAATGCGGTCGGTTGTCACCCCGCCCTTCAGCGCCCGCAGGTTCGCCCCCTGAATGATCGGTCCCTCGGCCGTGGGGTCGGAGAACGGAATGCCCAGCTCGATCAGATCCGCGCCGTTTTCCGCGGCGGCACGGACCACGGCAGCGGTTGTCCCGAGATCGGGGTCCCCGCAGGTGACAAACGCGATAAAAGCCTTGCCGTCTGCAAACGCACGCGGAATGTTACTCATGGATATCCTCCCCTCTGTACCGGGCAATGGCTGCGCAATCCTTGTCGCCTCTGCCCGAAATGGTGATGACAATGATGTTGTCCCGGCGCATCTGCGGCGCCAGCCGGAGAGCGTGCGCCACGGCATGGGCCGACTCGATGGCGGGAATGATGCCCTCGGTTCTTGCCAGATACTCAAAGGCGGATACGGCCTCCTCATCGGTGACGGGGACATACTCCGCCCGGCCGATGTCGTGCAGATAGGCGTGCTCCGGACCGACGCCGGGGTAATCCAGCCCGGCCGAGATCGAATACACCGGCGCAATCTGGCCGTACTGATCCTGGCAGAAGTAGGACTTCATCCCGTGGAAGATGCCCAGCCTGCCCGTGGCAATGGTTGCGGCGGTTTCAAAGGTATCGGTTCCTCTCCCCGCGGCCTCGCAGCCGATGAGCCGCACGCTCCTGTCCCCGATGAAATGGTAAAACGAGCCGATGGCGTTGGAGCCGCCTCCCACGCAGGCGACGACCGCATCGGGCAGTCTGCCCTCCCTTTCGAGAAGCTGCTCCCGGATCTCGCGGGAGATCACCGCCTGAAAATCGCGCACAATGGTTGGGAAGGGGTGCGGCCCCATGACCGAGCCGAGGCAATAGTGGGTATCGCTGATGCGGGAGGTCCATTCCCGCATGGCCTCGGACACTGCGTCCTTCAGGGTTGCCGTGCCGCTGCGCACCGGCACCACCCGCGCGCCCAGCAGGCGCATCCGGTAAACGTTGAGGGCCTGGCGGACGGTGTCCTCCTCCCCCATGAATACCACGCACTCCATCCCCATCAGCGCCGCCGCGGTCGCGGTGGCCACGCCGTGCTGTCCGGCTCCGGTCTCGGCGATCAGACGGGTTTTCCCCATCCGCTGGGCAAGCAGTGCCTGACCGAGCACGTTGTTGATTTTGTGCGCGCCGGTGTGGTTCAGATCCTCCCGTTTGAGATAAATCTTCGCACCCCCGAGATCCTCTGTCATTTTTTTTGCATAATAGAGTCTGGAGGGCCTGCCGGCGTACTCGTTGAGCAGCGCTGCCAGTTCCCGGTTGAAATCGGGATCTTTTTTATAGTACTGATACGCCTCGTCCAGCTCGATCACCGCATTCATCAGCGTCTCCGGGATATACTGCCCGCCGTGAATGCCAAAGCGTCCGTTCGGATTGGTCATACTTCATCTTCCTTTCTGACTGCGGCCACAAAAGCCGCCATTTTTTCGGGGTCCTTTGCCCCGCCGGTTTCTATGCCCGAGCTGACGTCCACCGCGTACGGGTGCAGCATGCGCACCGCGCGGCCGACGTTTCCAGCGTTCAGTCCGCCCACGAGAAAATAGGGCCTTGCAATGTTCATAGGCGTTCCCTCCGTAAAAACCGCAATTCTGCCAAGGGAAAACAAAAACGCCCCTGACAGAGATCCCTCTCTGTCAAGGACGAATAATCACATTATCCGCGGTGCCACCTTGATTCGCACCCTGCCCGGGTACGCGCTTTTCAGGATACCGGCATATCCCCGGCAACTGACGTATGCCCACACGTTGCAGAATACTCGGTACGAAGCACATGCCCCTCCGCTCCTTTGACTGCACCCTCAGCGGCCCATTTGCCAGACAGTTTCCAACCCGACTCTCAGCGCCACGGGCTCTCTGTGTAGTCTTACCTGACGTTATCTCCGCCTCAACGGTTTATGCTGGTATATTATATCACCGCAATCCGGGTTTGTCAAGAGGTTCCGGCAAAAAGCCGCAATTTTTTTGCCCGTCCGCAAGCGCGGCAGGGCGCGGGCCCCTCGGTCCGGCCGGAGCCTCCTGACCCGTATCTCAGTCAAACGACAGGTCTGTGATCACCGGCATGTGGTCCGAGCAATAGAGCGTATACGGACTGATGAGCGACGCGAAGGTGTTGACGGTGACATTGGCCGAAACCATGGCATGATCGATGGCCGAGGCATAGCTTCCGGTCACACTCGGAATCTGAACATAAACCTGATTGGCCGTGTCATAGGTGGCGTAGGAGTGATAGCCGTTGCTGTCATTTTTGCGCTCTGCTTTGTCATGCGCATTCTGCATGCCGCCTGTCACAATCCGCAGCGGCTCCGAGCTCACCTGACAGTTCAGGTCCCCGCCGAAAATCACCGGCAGCTCCCGGTAGGCAGCGTTGCTCCGCAGCTCGGAGATCAGCGCGGTGATCTCACGGGCGTTGGAGACGCGCGCGGCGTTCGCGTCAATGCCCGGCTGACTCCACATGAAGTGCGTGGACATGGCGATGAAGCGCTTTCCGCTCTCCCTGATCCGGAAAACCGCCCATGTCACGCTCTTGGAGTTTGCGTCATTGGGACCATCATACCGGAGGTATCCGGAATCCAGCACCTCCAGCCGGTCGGCGCGGTAAAAGAGCGGCGTGTAATTTGCCGTCCCGGCCGACACCTCCACCTGCCGGTACCCGATTCCGTTGAGCATGGCCGTGAAGGCAGAGTGGTAAGCGGCGGAGTACTCCTGCATTCCCAGCACATCCGGCTGATAGACCTTCAGCAGCTCAAGCTGCAGCTGCTGGCGCAGGGAAACCGGGCCGCTCTCGCTATATCCATACACATTGTAGAACATGGTACGGACGTCTCCGGTGCGCTCCTCCGAAAGCAGTGTTCCGTCATTCAGCGAATTGACCGGTCTTCCGCTGTGCGAAAAGCCCTCGTCAATGGTATAATTGGCCCCGGAGCCGGCCCGCAGCAGCTCCTGCCGCACATATTCGTCAAGCGCCTCGTAGCCCCGCATGTTGCCGGCATACAGCTGCAGCTTTCCGCCGGACGCCGATACCGTATAACCGCTCCCGTCGGCTGTTGCCGTGGTGCGCTCGGTCTGCCCGATCAGAATTTCAAATTCCGCCTCGGGCTGACTGTCGGTGACAATTTCAAAATCATGGCCGTATTGCTGCGAGAGATGATACCGGAGATTGTTGGCCAGCATGCTCTCATTGACGGTTGCGTTCTCCGGAATGACCATACGGTATTGGCTCAGCTCGGTCCCGCAGCAGAGCACGCTGTTGATCGGGTAGGTTTTGCCAGACTGATACACATGCTCCGCGGTGAACACCAGAGGCTGATCCGCATCCGGCCTCTGCTTGAGCACGACATTGTTATAAAAGTAGCGGACGGCATTGTAAACCCCGGTATTGGAGGCACCGCAGAGCAGAACCTTGTTCCCCGACATGCCCACATAAAAGTCCTGATTTTTCATCACAAGCCCCACTTCCGCGCTCTCCGGGAACACCGTAGAGCCGACCAGAATGCCGGGGCTTTCAAAATCGGCCTCGGTGGCCGAGGAATCGCTTTTGATGGGAATGCTCGCGCCGGTTTTATTCTTGATCAGGTCTGTAATTTCCGCCAGCGCTTCCTTGACGTCGGGGGCGGTTGCATACAAATCCCGCGCCAGCCAGATGGTAAAATCACTCTGTCCGTTTTCCGCGAGGATCAGCGTGGCAGGGTCATCCTCCTGCGGTGAGGTAGTTGCTGCGGCGGAATCCTGCGTTTCGGTTTCATCATCCGGCGGGGTTCCGTTCCGACAGCCGGCAAAAACAGGGGCCAGAAGAAGCATTGCAATCAACCGGCAGATGTATTTTTTCAGTTTCATTTCCGATAACTGATCTCAGCCCTTGGCATGGGACCTTCCTTTCTGTATGTTATTGGAGGACGATATCCGCCACCTTCGGGCAGTGATCCGAGCTGAGCAGCGCCTCGCGGTCGGTCACGGTAAAATAATCGCGCACGGCCAGGCCGCTCCCCTCCCCGGGATTCTGTACCCAGATATAGTCGATGACGCTCCGCCCCTCGGCCGGCGTTCCCCAATCGGTGTAAGCACCGGCGGCGCTGTCGAAGGTCGGGTAGCCCGGACATCCGAGATTATCCCTGTGTCCGGACGCCGCCTGATAGCACCACTCCATGCTCCGGTCAAGCTGCCGGAACGCCGGGGAATCCGGCTCGCAGTTGAGGTCGCCTCCCATGACGGCAGGCAGCCCTGCATAATCCGGATGCATCGCACGGATCTCCTCGATTTTGCGCAGCAGCCGGTCGGCATTGTCCACGCGAACGGCCTCGGCCTGCGCAAAGGTCAGCTCGGGCGCGCTCCACATGAAATGGGTGCAGACGGCGATGAAGCGCCGGCCGGTCTGCCGCTCCCGGAAAACCGCCCATGTCAGCGACTTGCTGTGCCCGTTGTTGCCGAGGACCTCGGCTCCGTCCACCTCCACAGCGTCGGGATACAGCTCCCCGCCCGAGCAAAGGCACTCCAGCCGATCCGGGCGGTAAAACAGCGGCTCGCAGTTCTTGCCCACCGGGTAGAGGAAGCCGCCCTGATCGTCAATCGGCACCTCGCGGTAGCCCAGCGCGGCCATGCGGGGCGCCATTCCGGCGCGGTATTGCCTGTCGTACTCCTGCAGGCCCACCACATCCGGCGCGTATTTCCCGATACAGACCTCCTGCTGCTCCTGCCGCAGCTCCATCGGACCGGGATATACATTTTGCTTCGGGTTATCGCCGTATCCATAGATATTGTAGAACATACAGCGCAGGTCGCCCGCATGCGCTGCATTCACCGGCTCCGCCTGATTTTCAGAATCATTTGCAAACATGGAATACTACCTTCCCTATGGTTCAAATTTTGCCCGAGCCGTGCGGGCGGCACCTCTGTGCCGGCCGCACGGCTCCATATTTCCCGCCCGGAAGAGACGAGGACGTGAAAGTACGGGCTTCAGCGCATGGAGCGCTTCTCCCGACGTCGGCCGAATGCAGCAGCAACGGCCACCGTCATCACAGCCATCAGTCCCCATACGGGCAGCGCGAGCGAGGATTTGCACCCGCCCTCTTCGCCTCCGGCCGGAGCGGTAGTCTCCGCCCCGGTGCCGGGTGCGGTGGTTTCGGCCGGACCTGTGGTGCTTTCCTCGTCCCCGTCATCGGGACCAGGCTCGGGATCATTCTCCTCCAGACCGGCCAGAATTTCATCCTTATTCACTGCCCAATCCGCCAGCGAATCGGCGATGAACTGCTCATATTTGGGCATCACCAGCTTCATACCCGAGAGGTTGAGGTGACTGATGTCATCGGGACTCATACAGTAGGCCGCGCGGAAGGTCTCATCGGTCATATCCACACCCGAGACTGCCGGGTCGTATGCCTTGAAGCAGTAAATACCCCACTTTTCGCAGACCTGCTCGGCTGCCTGGGCATAGTCAAGGTAGGTCAGCTCGCTCTCAGTATTGGTATTCGGGAAGTTCCAGACCGTGGTAAAGATCATCATCGCGTCGGGATACTTGTCGCGCAGGCCCTTGAACATCACATTCAGCGCCCCCATAAAAGTGTCGGTATCCGTGCTGTCCAGTGTGCCGATCGGCACGCCGTTGTTATAGTCGTTCCGCCCACCGTTGATCATCACAATATCCGGGGCGTTATTGGTCATCTGGCGGTAGCGCTTGACCAGCGGCAGATCGTCCACATCGTTATAGGTGGAAACCATGTTGCCGTTCTGGCCGTAGTTGAAAAACGTCCAGTCATACTTTGCGGCAAGCAGCGCCGGCCACACGTGGTTCTCCAGCAGCCCGTTGCCCTTAAAATAGCTGTCGCCAATGATGTTCACGGTCAGATTTTTCATCGAGTCGTGATAGGCGTCCTTCTTGCTGTCCTCAATCCACTGCGGCAGATCGGCGGCCTCAGGGTCGTCTGTCTGGGGCAGGGTCAGCTCAATTTTCCCGGCACTCCAGGAAAACCCTGCAGAGGAAATATAGCCGGCATCCGATTTGTCGGATATGCGCTCCAGCGCGCCGAAGGTCATCGGAAACGCCCCGTTCACACGCGCCTGCTTGACGCTCTGGGGAATCGGAATCTGAATCTCCACATATTTTTTTCCGTTTTCGGTCAGTACCGCAAACCTGGAGTTATCGTAAAAGTCATCCCCCTCGCTGTAGGTTCCGGAGCCATACTTGTAGCGGAAGCCATATGAACCGTCCGTTGCCTGCTGCAGATCAATCCTCGCCTCCACAAACAAGCCTGCGTCCTCACCGGTAACCTCCTCGCCAAACCCGTATTGGAAATACATCCAAACCGAATCCAGATTGGCGGTTTCATAAAAGGCATAAACATAATTCTCATCGGCTCCGAGATAGATTTCGGGCGCGACACCCGTCACCGGCCCGGAAATGCTGGTGCCGTTGTCGGTGGTGGAGTCGAGATAGACATAGGGGAGGCCGGCCCAGCCCTCGTCGGCTCCCATTTTGCCGTCAATCGTGATCGTTTTTCCGCTGACATCCTCGCAGATCGGGGAGGTCAGACCGAGATCGGTTTTGTTGGTGTCGGAATCATTGCTCAGAACCAGATCGGGCGCCACGGTGTAATCGGCCCAGAGCCAACTGAAATAATCCCCGCCGTTTTCCAGCGGAACCATCCCCATATCGTTATAGGTCAGGTTGTATTGCGGCTGATCGACGTTGTTGCGCACCTCATAGCCGACGCCGATAATCGGCTGCAGGTCGGCTTCGATGTCGGTCTGAATATAGTCCGGCAGGTCGATTCTCGCCTCGATGATATAGCCGCTGACGTCGGCCTGCGCATCGTCGCTGTACTGAATTTTGTAAATCACATCGCCGTTTGCCACACTGCCGATGCCTGCCGCCGCTCCGCGGGAGCCGACTGCCGCTCCGCTGTTGGGCGTGTATGCAAACTGCCCGCCGTTATAGCTTTCGGCAGAACCGGCAACCTTCTGGTTCTTTGACGTGTCGGTATTGAGAATCTGTACCTGATACTCATTTTCGGTCTTCCGATAAATCTGCGTATGCTGATTGAAAAAATCGATATACAATCTGGTGAGGTCGTTGTTGTTCAGCACGACCTTGTTGGTGTTGCCGGAGGGAACCGTGACCTCCAGATAGAAGTACAGGTGCTCGCCGTCGTTCGCATACCAGATGTCGAAGCTGGCGTTGGAGCTTTTGCCGTCTATATTGTCGGAAATCCGGCTGAATTCCTGATACACGGCCTCATCCTTGGTTCCGTCTATGGCAGGGGTTCCCCAGCCGGAAACGCGGGTGCCGGGAAAGAGCGTATCATCGGACGCAAGCACACGGTTGTCGGCGGCCAGCGCAGAATCATCGGCAGAGGCCGGGAACAGACCGGCGGCCAGCAGAACGGAAAGCATCATGGTTGCGGCAAGCGCCGCGGCAAGAAAGCGTTTCATTGCAAGGCTCCTTTCATTTCTGTGTCGTTTCAGTTGATCAGCGAGAGCAGCTCATCGCTCAGCTCGGCCAACTGCCCCTCAATGGTGGGCATAACGGTGTTAATATAGTTCTCCCACCGTTTATGATCCCGCAGATAAATGCCGGGCTGGTCGCACATCACACCGTTGGAGCTCAGATCGGAGGAGTAGATCCGCCCGAAATCAAACCACGCGGTATCGCGGATCAGCTCCAGCATTTTGGCCATTTCAGGGCTGGCGCTGGTCTGGTACTGCATCACGGTTTCAAATACGGCTGGCGTGACCTGCCGGTAGCCCTCGCTGGCCAGGCACTCCATGGTGGCAGTTACCATCCCCAGCCGGTCAGTCGGAATGTCACGCGACATGGCCCAGAGTGTAGTGGGCTGCCGGGAGGTGGAGATGTAGTTCTCCTGCGTGGAATCGTATTTGGGCATGGGCACACAGCCGTACTCGAAGGTGACTTTATCAAAGCTCATGGCGGCGCGGCCGGACTGTGTGATCATGAACATGGACTTTTCCCCAAGGAAATGCTGGGTAATGTTGTCATCGGTTGCGACATAGCAGTTGTCCAGAATCACCCAATCCAGCATATCGTCCATCAGATTGATTCCCTTCTCCCCCTTGAGGTCGGGAGAGATCACAAGGTCGCCGGATTCATTGCGCACCACCATCTCCACTCCGCAGCCGTGCAGGAAGGCGGGCCAGTCATAATATTGTCCGACCAGCGGGATATTGTCGTTCAGATCCACCGCAAAATTCTGGTTGAGATCCTGATAAAAGTTGATCGTCATGGACATCATATTTTCCAGCGTCCACTCGTTGCTCTCCACCAAGTCATAGGGGGATTCGATGCCCCGGTCGCGCAGCATATCCGCGTTGAAATAGACGCAGTAGATCATCTGCACAAAGCTGGGAGCAATGTCGCCGGTCATAAAGAAAAGAGAGTTCCCCAGCATGGTTTTTTCAACAATGTTCTGGTTCCACCAGGGCTTGGAGAAATCCAGATAGCTGCCCTCGATGTTGTTCAGATCGGTGAGCAGCCCGCCCGAGGCACAAATGGCAATGCTGCGGGTGTGCGCGGCCAGCAGGTCATAGGGCATACCGCCCATAATCGCATTCTGCACCACCTGCTTATAGTCGTTGATGTAAGCGACGCTGCCGTTGGTAATGACAAAATCCAGATCGACGCCAAGCCGGGTGGAAACCGTGTCGTTTCGGTGCCAGATTGCCTCGTCGATCGTCACGCCGTTGAGCGACTCGACGTCAAATTCCACCACCTCGCTGTTCCAGCCGAGAATGCGAACCGTTTGGTTGCTGAAATTAAGATCGCCCGGGAGCGTATCCTTCAGATACCCGTTTTTGTCATATTCCTGCCCATCGTCACTCCCCGTGTTGTCCCCGCTTGGCGGCGTGGTATTCGCCGGATCATCCGCGTTGTTTTTGCATCCGGCAAAGGCCGCCAGCAGAAAAGCCATGGACAGCAGGCAGAGCGCAATCCGCACCGGAAGGCTTGTATGCTTCATTTTTGAAAATCTCCTCTCTTTCAATGATATATTTGTGACATCAAATCCGCACACCGCCGCACATCCGTCCCTCCCTTCCCGGCCGGTTTTATGTCTGGATTTCAATGTTTCACACCCGGTCAGCACCCGTCAGTGCCGCAAATGCCTTGAAAATATTGGTTGTTTTATTATACTCTTTGACGGAGCAATTGTCAAATTATATTACGAATCTGTGGATTTTGTAAAATTGTGTCGACGCCGTCATCAATCATGCCACAGCGCAAAAATAAATTGGTTATTTTGCACATCGGTCACTGGCGATTCCGCCTCCGCATACGGGTAATATTGCTGCCTGTCCATGTCAAATATGACGATTTCGGAATTTATTTTTGGACAATCTGAACAAAACGGGCATTCAGCGTCATCCTTTCAGCATGCGGCGCCTCCGACCGGCGGAAGTGGCCGGAGTGGAAGCCCTGTGCTCTCTGTGCAGCATAGCCTGTTTACCATCTTATATGATGGATACTTCCATTATATGATATTTTGAATGAAAAAGCGAATGGACAATTGGCACATTCCATCAAAACAAACAGTAGACAAAAGCCGCTTTTTGTGTTAAAATAAGATCGAATTTGCGAATTGCTTTGCAGCATCGCCGCCGGATCCGGGCTCTCGCCGCCTCATGTGGGGGATGCAATCCAGAGAAAACGAGGTAGTGAATATGTCTTTAATCGATTTTGTACAGCAAATGCTGCAAAATCCAATGCTGCTGGTTTCCACACTTCTGACGCTTGGCGTCATCCTTGTCAACGGCTGGACGGACGCCCCGAATGCGATTGCAACCTGTGTCTCCACGCGGGCCATCGGCGTGCGGAAAGCGATTGTGATGGCGGCAATCTTCAATTTTTTGGGTGTGTTTGTGATGACCTCCATCAACGCCTCGGTCGCCATGACCATTTACAACATGGTGGACTTTGGCGGAGACGCGCAGGCCTCCCTGATTGCACTGTGCGCCGCGATGGCGGCCATTGTCCTGTGGGCAACCGCCGCGTGGTACTTCGGCATTCCCACCAGCGAGAGCCACGCGCTCATCGCAGGGCTTTCCGGCGCAGCCGTGGCCATTCAGAACAATTTTTCGGGCATCAACGGCTCCGAATGGGTGAAGGTATTGTACGGACTGCTGCTCTCCACGCTGCTGGGCTTCGGGCTGGGCTTTGTCACCTCCAAGCTCACCGTGCTGCTCTTCCGAAACCAGAACCGCATGAAGTGCGAGCGCTTTTTTGGCGGGGCGCAGGTTGCCGGCGGAGCCGCAATGGCATTTATGCATGGCGCGCAGGACGGACAGAAATTTATGGCGGTGTTCCTTCTGGGAGCCGCGCTCTCGGGCGGGCATTCCGAAATGACCGACTTTGTCGTCCCGATCTGGCTGATGATTCTGTGCTCGGTGGTGATGGGGCTGGGCACCTCGATCGGCGGGTACCGCATCATCAAATCGGTCGGCATGGATATGGTAAAGCTCAAGCCCTATCAGGGCTTTGCGGCTGACCTCTCGGCCGCGCTCTGCCTGCTTCTCTCCTCCCTGACCGGCATCCCTGTCAGCACCACGCACACCAAAACAACCGCCATTATGGGAGTGGGAGCCGCAAAACGGCTGCGCAATGTCAACTGGGCGGTGGTCAAGGACCTGATCCTCACCTGGATCTGCACCTTTCCGGGGTGCGGCTTACTCGGTTTTTTGATGGCCAAGCTGTTTTTGCTGCTTTTTGCATAACAGCACCAATGAATTGGAAAGGAAACGGGAAATATGGCAAAGAAAAAGAACGACTACTTTCAGCTTTTGGAGCAGCAGATCGGTTTTTGTGTACAGGCCTCGGAGCTGCTGGAGGAAATTCTGCATCATGCAGACGAGAATAATATTCAGGAATATAAGGAAAGAATGCACGAAATCGAGCATATGGCCGACGACGTGCACCACGACATTCTGACCCGCCTGTCGGCCGAATTCATCACGCCGATCGACCAGGAGGACATTCTGCGGCTGGTACAGATCATCGACGACATCACGGATGCGTTGGACGAGGTGGTAATGGAGCTGTATATGTTCTGCATCCGTCGGATTCCGGAAGCGGCTCCCGCCATTTCCAGCCATGTCAACCGCTGCGTCAAGGCGCTGCACGCCGCCGGCGGCGAGCTGAAAAACTTCAAAAAGCCGGAAAAGCTGCGGGAGCAGCTCATTGAGGTCAACACCATTGAAAGTGAGGCGGACGCGGTTTACACCGAGGCCATCCACACCCTGTTCCGCACCGAAACCGACTGCAAAGCCCTGATCGGCGCAAAGGAAATTTACGACAGTCTGGAGCACTGTTGCGACCTCTGCGAGCACGCGGCCGACGTGATCGATCAGATCATCATTAAAAACACCTGACCGCGGGGGAATGACGTACACCGTGCGGCCGATGTGCCCGCTCCCGGTTCCCGCAAGCGCCCGAGGCTTTGTCCTGCGGGAACACCTGTCCCATGCCCCCTGCTTTCCGGGCAGTCAGCGGCAGAAGCATCATGAAAGAGCGGACGCGCACTCCGAACACAGGAGTGCGCGTCCGCTCTTTCATGACAAAAAGGGAGGGAGCCGGATTGGCTCCCTCCCCCGTCATATCTTCGCCGGTCAGGATTGCAGCTCGTTCAACTGCACCAGCATCAACTCACGCATGGTATTATACACATACTGAAGCGACCTGTCCTGCCGGAAGGCATTCTCCCAATAGGTACTGTTGCCGAATTGGCTGCAATACACGTCCATAAAATCCCAGCGGAGCATCTGCTGCAATGACTCCAGCAGTTCCATGTCCTCCGGATGCCCGACGGTTCGGGTAAAATACTCCGTGAGCACGGTTTCTTCACTGGCAGCGCAGAGCGTCTCGAGCACAATGCCGACCATATCCAGATCCGGCGCGTTTTTGTATGCCGGCACCGCAACCGTACCGTGTGTCAACGAAGCGCCGGTGTAGTACGCGGTCTGGCTGCTGTCGAATTTGGGCATGGGTAAAATTCCGAAATTTACTCTCCCCTCTTTGATGATCGTTTCCGCATCATACACACGGCCGACCAGCAACGCGGCCTGCCGGGAGGAAAACATTCCGGCCGCATCGTCGGGATTGGACGCCAGCGTGACCGGCTCGCCCTGACGCCAAAGCTCCGAGAGCAGGCTCATGGCATCACAGGCTTTTTCATCCAGTCCCCGCAGCGTCACATGGCCGTCTGTCTCGCGCACGGTCAGCTCCGCGCCGAAGCCCTGCCGGAAGGAGGAGCCAACAACATTCTCCGCACCGGCAGCACCCAAAGTCCTTGCCATTTCGTCAAAGGCTTCCATCGTCCACCCGCCGCGCTCGGCCAGCTCGGCCAGCTCGTTCGCCCCAAAATATTCCCGGTTATAATAAACAACGTAGGCCGCGCGGTAAAGCGAAGGCAGCAGCGCGCCGGTTGCCATTGGGAGACTGCCGTTCAGCTCGGCTGCTGCAAGAAAGCCCTGACACCACCATTCCGCATCCGGCTCCAGCCACGGCAGGTCGTAGAGATTCATATACAGGCCTTCCCCAGCCAGCACGGACGCTGTATTCAGCGGAGCCAACACCGTATGGTAGAGGTCGACTTCCGACTGCACACTGTTTTTCACTATATTCACAATGTTGGAGCCGGGAGTTACCACAATCTGGAAATCAATGTTCAGCGTCACCTCGACCGCCATATTCCGCGCAAACAACGCCTGTGACAGTGGGTCCATCACCATCTCACTGTCAGTGTCCACCCAGTCCTCGGGTACAAAAAATCCGTCTGCGGAGGACAGTATGACAAATTCGGCATTGTCAAAATCCGGCAGCTCCGGCGTCGGGTCTCCCGGATCATCGGGCTGCTCCGGCTCCTCCGGTTCACCCGGCTCGGGGCTTTCCGGCTCATTGTCGCCGCCGGGCGGCACCCACGCATCGCCGGTATAGGGCGGGTTTTTCTCTTCGTCCCAAAGGTCGGTGCGGTTGCCCGTGTATTCCGCTCGCTGCGTGGTGGTTTCCGCCTCACCGGCCCCGCGCCGCGCGCAGGAAGCAAGCAGCATCGGGGCAATTAACAAACAACAAAGAACGGCAATCTTACAGCGGGATAATTTCATGGTCGGTTCTCCTTTCTGTTTTCCTGTCAAATCACCCTGGGCAGGAAGAAGCCGGATTGGCTCCCTGCCCGCAATATCTCTATCAGAATTGCAGTTTGTTCAACCGCTCTTCCATCAGTGATCGTTCAGCAGCATAAACGGAAGAAATTGAACTGTTCTGCCGGAACGCATTCTCCCAATAGGTACTGTTGCCGAATTGGCTGCAATATACGTCCATAAAATCCCAGCGGAGCATCTGCTGCAATGACTTCAGCAGTTCCATGTCCTCCTGGCGAGAGGTATATTTGGTAAAATAGATCGGAAGTACCTTCTCCTCGCTGACAACGCAGAGCTCTTCCAGTACGGCGCCAACCATGTCTGTATCCAGCGCATCTCTGTAGTCCGGCACCGCAACCGTACCGTGTGTCAACGAAGCGCCGGTACTGTACGCGGTCTGGCTGCTAGTTTGGGCATGGGTAAAATTCCGCAATTTAAGACCAAATAATCATCCCATATCCTTTCCGCATCCCACACACGGCCGACCAGAAGCGCAATCGGCTGGGAGGAAAACAGATTAACCGCTTCGTCGGTATCGGATACCACCGTCATCGACTCACTCTGATAACATAGCTCCGAAAGCATTGCCGCAAGGGTCTTTTCTTCTAAATTCCGCAACAAAACCTTGCCATCGGCCTCCCGCACGGTCAGTTCCACGCCAAGTCCATGCCGGAAGCCGGCAGCAACGGCATAGGTTGACCCAACCGCCCCCGCAAAGTAGTAATTGGTAAACAGTCTGCAATATTCTTCATATTTCTCTATTGTCCATTCGCCGCGCTCTACAATGGAATCGATTTCATTCTCCTCAATGCAATCCATGTTTAATAAAGTGATATAGGAAGCACGATAAAGCGAGAGCGAGATGGCGCCGGTCACCATCGGCAGCTTGCCGTTCAGCTCGGCACTGTCGATGAAGTTCTGGTTCCACCAAGGCTGATTCAATTGCAGATCAGGAAGCTCGTACAGATTCATATACAGGCCTTCCCCGGACAGCGCGGACGCCACGTTCAGCGGAGCCGACACCATATGGTAACCACCGTTCCCCGCCAACGTACTGTTTCTGACGAGATCCAGAATGCCGGAATCGTTGGCTTTGGTAATGCGGATCGAAACATTCAGCGTATCCTCCACCTCCGTATTCCGCTCAAACAGCCGCCATAGCAACGCATCGCCCGTTTCCATACCGGCATTTTCAGTCAACCAGTCCTCGGGTACAAAAAATCCGTCTGCGGAGGACAGTATGACAAATTCGGCATTGTCAAAATCCGGCAGCTCCGGCGTCGGGTCTCCCGGATCATCGGGCTGCTCCGGCTCCTCCGGTTCATCCGGCACGGGGCTTTCCGGCTCGTCGCCGCCGGGCGGCACCCACGCATCACCGGTATAGGGCGGGTTTTTCTCTTCGTCCCACAGGTCGGTGCGGTTGCCCGTGTATTCCGCGCGCTGCGTGGCGGTTTCCGCCTCACCGGCCCCGCGCCGCGCGCAGGAAGCAAGCAGCATCGGGGCAATTAACAAACAACAAAGAACGGCAATCTTACAACGGGATAATTTCATGGTCGGTTCTCCTTTCTGTTTTCCTGTCAAATCTCCCTGCGCAATGGATCATCTAGAGGCCACCCGGAGCCGCCGCATACACGGACCGGAACAGGTCGGTTTTCCGACAGTTGCGCCAAAGCATTCTGATCGCAAAGCGCTGCGGCAACCCGTTTTTCAGGGCTTGAGCTTGGCGGTTTTCTCGTATGCCGCAAGCACCGCATTCATGGCAGAGGCGCGGAAGGCGGCATCCTCCAGCGCGCGCACGCCCGCAATCGTCGTACCGCCTGGGCTGCACACCGCGTCCTTAAGCTGCCCCGGATGTCTGCCGGATTCCAGCAGCATCTGCGCCGAGCCGCGCAGAGTTTGCGCGGCATACATCTGGGCTTTGTCCCGCGGCAGACCGCAGGCCACGCCTCCGTCGGCCAGCGCCTCGGCAAAAAGGTAGACAAAGGCGGGGCCGCAGCCCGAAATCGCCCCTGCCGCGTCGATCAGACGCTCGGGGATGCAATCGAAGCGCCCGGCATGGGAAAGCCCTCCGAGAAAGCCCTCGAGCATCGGAGATGTGACCTGTTCGTTTGCCGCGTACAGAATCATCCCCTGCCCCACCCCGACCGGCGTGTTCGGCATCATGCGGATGACAGGGCAGTCAAAGCCCGCAAGCGCGCGCAGATCCGCCAGCGAAACGCCTGCCGCCATGCTGACCAGTACAAGCCCGTCGGTTCTGGCCGACAGAACCGGGCGGATCTGTTCAAACAGCGCGGCCAACCCCTGCGGCTTGACGGCAAGAAACAGATATTCACTCTCGCGCGCAACAGTCTGCGCGTCGGCCGCGGTTGCCTGCCGGCGCCGGGTCAGCTCCGCGGTTTTGGAGGGGTCGGCGTCACAGACGGCCAAGCGGTCGGCCGGAATGGCCTTGGCGGCGGCCTGTGCCAGCGCTCCCCCCATATTGCCGCAGCCAAGAAAGCCAAATGTATATGTCATGTTCGATATCCTCTCTGTTCCGAAATGTTTATGCGTCCGTTATAGCAATTCATAATCATATGAGCAAAAAAGGCCTTGAGGCTCTGCCTCAAACTCCGGTTAAGGGACTTTTTGAGAAAAGTCCCTTCAGACTGCAGACCAAAGCAACGGCCTTCGTCAGTTTGGCTAAAGTTTTCGCCCGCCTTTTTCAAAAGGCGGCGCGGTCGAGGGCGCGGAGCCCTCGTCGCCGTCCGCAGACGGCGAAATATCCCTTTCGGCGTCTCTTTTTGATAACTTTTTCTCTGCGCCTTCTTCTTGCAGAGAAAAAGTG
>CALXUY010000072.1 GCA_944391805.1 uncultured Clostridia bacterium | reverse complement strand
AACAAACCAAATTGACGCAGGCAATAGTGGATCTATTGACAAGGAGATTTGTGCAGTTTGGCGAAAAAGATGCAAAAAGTTGTGCAGTCAAGGTGCGAACCGTGAATTGCGCGGTGTTGCCTTAAGGATGTTCATATATGGTTTATGTGTTTTTAGCTATTTTGCAGGTGCGCTGTTTCTGATTCTGAAACTTGTTGGAATTGAAGTCAGCAACGACATGTTGCTCATAGCCGTCGGCATTATGCTCCGGTTTGTTGATTCAGTTTGTTTTGCAGGAGGTGATTCTTTTTTCCCTTCACAAGACCGGAAAGACCGTATTTACACCGAACCAGCTCAAAATCGGGAAGAAAACATATGACCTGAATCAGGTGGATGTTTATTATTATAAGCCGCCTTTCGATGGGGGAATGATTCGTCTTCCGCAGATCGGATACATGAAAATGGACACCCATGACGATGTGTTTATTCACGGTGCCCTCACCGGTGTTGAAGTAGGAATTTTTACAAAAAGAGAAGTGAAAAAAATCATCGAGAAAACAGGGGCAGAGATTCACATTCTCTGAAAAAAACAAGTACCCGGGAGCGTCAAATGCTCACTCAAGGCATTTGACGCTCCCGGGTTTTCCGGCGCTCGCACGGAATGAGCAGGCCGATTCAGGCGCGATTCCCCGCCGCGTCAGAGCGGACCGAGAACACCAGATGCGGCATCTCCATGCCGTAATAGTGCTTGAGCTGCCGCCCGACCACCGTCATACCGTTGCGGCGGGCCACCTTCTGCGAGGGGAGGTTGTTCTCCCGGATGATCGAATACACCTCCGGCAATCCAAGCTCCCGGAAGGCATACTCCCGGCAGGCAACGGCGGCCTCGGTAGCGTATCCCCGGTGCCAATGGTGTTTGGCAAACAGGTACCCGATCTCGGGCACCCGCCGCCCGTCCCACTCCTGCATGGTGATGCCGCACTGGCCGATCAGCTCCCGGTTCTCCTTCAGAATCACCGCCCACAGCCCGAAGCCGTCCTGCCGGTAGCGGGCAAGCTGGCGGTCCAGCCAGTCCTGCACCTCACGGTCGTCAAAGGCGTGCTCATAGGCATACATTACATCGGCATCCTGCAGAATGCGGCACAGGTCCGCAAAATCCGCCTGCTCCAGCGCGCGCAGCTCCAGACGCTCGGTTTCCAGAATGTTCATTGGTTTTTTTCCTTTCCGCACGGAAGCGCCTCCGTGCTGCCCGCCCGCTCCTCGTGCACCGTCCGGTAGAAGCGGTAGCCGCCCGAGAAGTTGTAGCAATCAAAGCCGTTCTGCGAGAGGATGCGGCAGGCAATGTAGCTGCGCAGGCCGGATTGGCACATCACATACACCGGCTTGCCCGGATCCAGCTCTCCCAGCCGCCCGCGCAGCGCATCCACGGGGATATGGATATCAAACCCTTCGGCATGACCGGCGGCATATTCCGCGTCGGTCCGGGTGTCCAGCAGTGTGACGCTGCCGTCCCGCGGCAGAGCTGCGAGGTCATCGTAATGGATCTGCTTCACCACACCGGTCAGCAGGTTTTCGGCGATATATCCGGCCATATTCACCGGATCCTTGGCCGACGAGAAGGGGGGCGCATAGGCAAGCTCCAGCTCCCCGAGCGCGGTGACCGGAAGGCCGGCCTGCATGGCGGTGGCCAGCACGTCAATGCGCTTATCCACCCCGTCGCAGCCCACAATCTGCGCGCCGAGAATGCGGGCGTCTCCGCGCGTGAACAACAGCTTGACGGTCATGACCTTCCCGCCCGGATAATAGCCTGCGTGCGAGGACGGGGAGAGCACCACCCGGTCATAGTTCAGCCCGGCCGCCCGTGCCTGACGCTCTCCGACGCCGGTGGAGGCCACGGTCAGGTCGAACACCTTGAGCACCGATGTCCCGCAGGCCCCCCGATAGCTGCTTTCACGGCCGCAGATGTTGTCGGCGGCAATTCTGCCCTGCTTATTGGCAGGACCGGCCAACGATACCAGCGCCGGCGCGCTTGTAACCGTGTGTGTGATCTGCACCGCATCCCCGACCGCATAGATGTCGGGGTCGGAGGTCTGCATCCGGTCATTGACGGCAATGCTGTTTTTGACCCCCAGTGCAAGCCCGGCCTCTGCCGCCAGGCGGCTCTCAGGCCGCACGCCGAGTGCCAGCAGCACCGCATCGGCGGGCAGGGCTGCCCCCGCTTCGGTGCGAACGGTCAGCCGTCCGCCGTCTGCCGCCTCGATGCCGGCCAACCCCTGCCCCAGCGCCAACGAAATTCCCTTCTCCCGCAGATGGGCATGAACAAAGCAGGCCATATCGGCATCCAATTGGCCGAGCAGTTGGGTCTGCTTTTCGAGAATCGTGACCTCCAGCCCGCGCCTGTGCAGGTTTTCGGCCATCTCTACGCCGATAAAGCCGCCCCCCACAATCACGGCCGACCGGAGCCTTCGCTCTTCCAGCGCATGGCTGATGCGCAGGGTATCCTCCACCGTGCGCAGGGTGAACACGCCGGGCAGATCGATTCCCGGCAACGCGGGACGGATCGGCTCCGCGCCGGGGGCAAGCAACAGCCTGTCATAGGATTCGGCATAGGTCTCCCCGGTCTCAAGATTCCGCACGACAACGGTATGCGCCGCGCGGTCAACCGACATCGCCTCATGCCGGACGCGCACATCGATGTGGAAGCGCCTGCGGAAGCTCTCGGGGGTTTGCAGCGTCAGCTCTCCCGCATCGGCAATCACACCCCCGACATAATAAGGCAGCCCGCAGTTCGCGTAGGAAATATAGCCGGAACGCTCGAGCATCACAATTTCGGCCTGCTCGTCCAGCCGCCGGATGCGTGCGGCAGCCGTCGCTCCGCCGGCCACCCCGCCGATGATGACAACCTTCATCCCTGTTCCACCTCCCCGTGATAATCCAGCATTCCGCCGATGTTGACGGCGTTCCGGTAGCCCATTCTCCGCAGCTCGGCAACCGCCCGGCTGCTTCTCGCACCGCTGCGGCAGTGCACGAACAGCGGCGTGTCAAGCCCGGGAACCCGCGCCGTGATCCCGGCAATCTGCCCCAGCGGCAGATTGACGCTGCCCGGCACATGCCCCCCGGCATACTCATCCGGTTCTCTGACGTCCAAGAGAACCGCTCCCGGCGTCTGCCGGAATGTTTTTACACCCTCATCCATCCGGATTTTTGTCAATTGAAACATGTTCATCCCTCCCTGCCGCCCACGCGGCGCCATCGTCAGCAGCCGCTCCGCATCCTGCGGCAACAGCCGTTCTGCAACAATAGGATACCGCAATGGGGACGGCTTTTTCCGTGATTCGGTCACGTTCGGGCAAATTTTTTTCTGAACAGCGGAATTTCCCGATATGCTCGGCGAAACAGTATCATCCGGTCTTAATTTCCGATACCGATATCCACCATGCTGACCGCAATGCCCTTTTCTCTGAGCACACGGACGAATCCGGCTCTTTAAGGCAACACCGCACAATTCGCGGCTCGCGCCTTGACCGCACAACTTTTTGCATCTTTTCCGCCAAACTGCACAAATCTCCTTGGCAATAGATCCACTATTGCCTGCGTCAATTTGGTTTGTTTGA